>JBPCLZ010000197.1:0-10376 GCA_051002775.1 Pyrinomonadaceae bacterium
GCAAAACGCAGCCATAATTCCGGATGATTCTCTTCGCCGCGTTCTTCTTCAATCAGATTTTCGAGTAATATTTGTCGTGTCTCGAGATCTTCGCACCGTGAATGCACTGCGCTAACGTACGCGGGAAACGCAGCGACGTGCGCATAGTACTGCTTCGCATATTCCGCCAAAACATCCCTGCTTAGTCGACCTTCACTCCAGGCCACATAGAACGGATGTTTGAGCATTGAGTACTGCATTACTGCGCCATGTAAATCGTTTTTGAAGTTTGCCACGGTCAAAAAGTCAAGCTTAGCAGTCATGATTCCCTCCATAATACTGGTGAAATGCGTTTTGGTTTAGAAGATTATAGCCGGCGCGATTAGCACTGACTAGAAAAATTCGCGATACCGCCACAGTGATTCCGGGATTAACGTCACGGATAGAGCAACGAACGCGCGCGTGCATGGCGAAACGCGTCAAGCTGTTCAGACCATGACCTAACGATGTCAGCCGCCGCATCGCCGCGCTTCAAGCGAGTGAATGTATCAGAATTCGCGAGCAGCCGACCGTAGTCATCCATCTTCCATTGCGTCGGATAGAGCTTGCGCAAAGCGATGGCTACCTCAAGTCCGCTGATTACGGAATGGAAACGAGCGCGATCAGTAATAATGATGTTGACGCCGCCACACTCTTCGCCTTTAAAGACGGAAGCGTTTGGTTTGAATCGGACCGGCACAAAGCGTACGCCAGGTATTCCGCGCTGATTGAGATAGGCGGCCAACTGTTGCCCGTCAATCCACGGCGCGCCGACCACCTCAAACGGCGTATCCGTACCACGACCGACCGAAATGTTCGTTGTTTCCAGTAAACCTATTCCCGGGTAAAGCGTAGCTTCGACGAGGCTGCGCAAGTTCGGTGAAGGATTTACCCACGTCAGGTTTGTTTCGTCAAACCACATCGCCCGTCGCCACCCATCCATCTTGATGATGCGAAGATCACACCCAATCTGTCGCTGCGTGTTGAAGAGCTGGGCCAACTCAGCGATAGTCATGCCATGCCGCACGGGGATTGTGTGATACACCGTGAACGAAAGTTTGTCCCCGTCAGCAACAGGACCTTCTACTTCCATTCCCCCAATCGGATTTGGCCTGTCCAGAACTATGACAGGCACGCGCACCTTCGCGGCTTCTTCCATGACATAACCGAGCGTGGAAATGTAGGTATAAAACCGTGTGCCAATCTCCTGAATATCAAAGACCAGGGCGTCGAGGTCCGTTAAATGTTCAGGCTTCGGCCGCCGCGTGTCTCCGTACAGGGAATAAACCGGCAAGCCTGTTTGCTCATCTTTCGTATCGGAGACTTTTTCATCGGCGAGTCCGCGAATCCCATGCTCCGGCGAAAACAATGCCACAAGTTTCACGCCTCGCGCCTTATGCAACACGTCTATCGTCGCACGGCCGGCGCGGTTCCGACCTGTGTGGTTGGTCACTAGTCCCACCCGCATGCCGGCCAGTTGTTTGAACTCATCGCGCTCAAGCACGTCGATGCCTGTCAAGACACTGTTGTTAATGCCGCCGATGTTCAAGGAAGCAGCAAGAGCTTGCTCGCGAGAGAGCGTGAACCGTCCAAGATCGCCGTTCAGCTGTTCATAGAAATGAGAAAGCTCCCGACGAGCACGTGAAACGACGGCTACGTCTGTTACGGACGCTGCGGCGATTGATGCCACTTTGCCGCGTAATGCGCCTACATCGCCTTTGCCATCAGGATGTACACGATTACTGAGAAAGATCACAAACATCTTGCTCGCCGGATCGATCCAGATTGACGTGCCGGTAAAACCTGTGTGCCCGAACGAACCAAGCGGAAAGAGATCTCCGCGATTCGTTGAGAGACTTGTATTGACATCCCAACCCAAACCACGGGCCCCGCCTGTTTCTGTTACCAGGCGCGGGCGCGTCATCTCGGCGACTGTAAGAGGCGCGAGAATGCGCGCGCCTCGATAAGTGCCGCCATTCAAGATCATCTGGCAGTAAACGGCCAGGTCGTCGGCGGTCGAAAAGAGTCCGGCATGGCCAGCCACTCCGTTCATGCGGTATGAGGTAGGGTCGTGCACTTCCCCGCGCAGCCATTTGTCGCGATCGGGCGCGCCCGTGTCAGGCGAGTCTCCTAGATAGCTCTGTTGGCCGCGTCGTTGCTCGGTCGGCGCAACCCGCCCGTGCAAGTTGTTGGGTGGTACGAAACCAGTGTCACGCATACCGAGCGGGACAAAAATGTGGCGCCGTGCAAACTCGTCTAGCGTCAGACCGCTGACCCGGCGCACAACCTCAGCCAACGCGATGTATCCAATATCACTGTAAACAAATCTGGCGCCGGGGGAATTGCGCAACGGTTCCTTGATTAATCGCTTAATTGCTTCGTCGTAGCCCGACCAGCGTTCTTTCAAATCGAAGTCGGGCGCATACCCGGAGCGGTGAGTCAGGAGTAACTCTATAGTGATTCGTTCCCTGCCGTCTCTGTCGCTTTCAGGAATATATTTCGACAGCGAATCGCTGAGACGAATTTTTCCTTGCTCAACTAAAATCATGATGCTGGTTGCGGTTGCCACCACTTTGGTAAGACTTGCCACATCGAAGATGGTGTTTGTGGTCATCGCTTCACGCGACGGTTCAACTGCGCGTGAGCCAAAAGCCTTGCGCCACGCTATCCGCCCGTTGCGTCCGATGAGAACTACTGCGCCGGGTAATCGCCGCTCGGCAATGTCTTTGTTAATGACATCATCCATTCGAGCGAGTTGGTGGGGAGAAATAGAAACGGTTGCGGGGTTGGATAACGGAAGTTGCGCAAATGAATAGACGGGTAGGACGAGTATCAGGAAAACAATCGCACAGAACCGTTTGGGGGTTGGAGTCTGGAATCTCAACGATCGCCGTTTTTTGGTGGGCCGATTATCGTCCATTGCTTCACTAACCCATCCTTCAGCGCTTCGCCTTCAATTGAATTCCCGTACCACGCGGATACAGGCCGGGCAAAGAGATCGGCAGTTTTCCCGTGATGTCGATCTCTCCCAGAAGTGCGCGCGCCGCCGATTGTTGCAGGCTGGGCATATCCCCATAAGCAACCAAATAAGTACGCAGTCCGGGAAACTCCTGGAGCAAATATGGATTTCCAAAACTAATGGCGACCATAGGAGACTTGCTGGAGATGAGTGCCATAAGAGCTTTCGCTCCAGGCTCAGGCAATCCCACGCTGCGTACTTGCCCTGTTCTCACGCGGCCATAAAGTGAAGTGATAACCACGTCCGCACCTTTAGCTTTTTCCAGTGCCTTCTGCACTTCGCTCTCAGATGAACGATCGTCTAGCACAACGGTCTCCATTTTTCGCCCGGATCCGGCCATCGCTGAGACAAAAGAATTCGTAATCCATAAGCGGTCATCCCCGTTAGTGACCGCCAGATTAAAAATGCGCGCATCGGCTTTCAGCCTACTAAGCGGCACCAGGCTGTCATTGTTTCGCACCAGCGTAATGGCATGTTCTGAGATCTCGCGCGCCAGCATGATAACGTCGCGGCTGGACACAACCCGATCGATTTCGTCGAGCGGCGTTATTCGCTGCTGTACGAGCCCAATATCATACTTGGCGGCCAGCAGCTTGCGCGCCGATTCCTCGATACGTTTCTCTGTCAGTCGTCCGCTGCGCACCGCCTCGCGCACGCCGCGAAAAACCGCATCATTGTCCGCCGGCTTGAGCAACAAATCGACGCCCGCTTCGAGAGCGCGTACAGCCGCTTCCTCCTGGGTGAAATAGATAGTCAGGCCACTCATGCTCATCGCGTCAGTAACTATCATTCCGCTGAAGTGCAGGTCGTTTCTCAGCAATTTGCCGACAACCGGTGAAACGGTCGCCGGCGTTGACGCATTCTCTGTGACGATTTCGCCGGCTTCATCCGTATCAATTGGTCGAATCCGTTTATCGCGTGGAAGTGGCTTGACTTGAGACGGATCGATTTGCGGCAGCCCCACGTGGGCCACCATGATAGCCCCGATGCCGGAATCGATGGCCGCACGGAATGGAACCAGCTCGACCCTGTTTAGGCGGTCACGCCCAACGTTTATTTCCGGAAGACCTCGATGTGAATCAACGGCGGTGTCGCCGTGGCCGGGAAAGTGTTTTGCCGTAGCTATGACTCCACCCTTTTGAGCGCCCTCGGTGAAAGCGGCCGCGAATCGCGCCACTTCTACCGGATCTTCGCCGTACGAACGCACATTGATGACGGGATTAGCAGCGTTGTTATTCACGTCCACAACGGGCGCATAGATTTGCTGGACTCCCATGGCGCGGGCTTCCCGTGCTGTTACTTCGCCCTGAAGTCGCGCGTAATCCGGGTTTCCTGTAGCTCCGAGCGCCATGTTCCAGGGAAAATTCACAGTGTCGTCAAAGCGCATGCCCGATCCGGCTTCAAGGTCGGCTGAGATCAACAGGGGGTAACGCGCAAACCGCTGCATCCGATTCATTAGCACGACAGACTCATAAACCGGCCCGCGAAAAAGAATAATGCCGCCGACGTGGTTCTCTTCAACCTGACGCTTCAGGGCGCGAAAGGCGTCGCTGTCTTGGTTTAGAAACGTTGCGTTGACTGCGACTGAGATGAGCTGCCCGATCTTCTCGTCGATAGACATCCGCCGTAGTTCTTTGTCAGCCCACTTCAGCGCGTCGCGTGAAGGTTCACGCGGGAAAGACTTAGTTCCGGCACTCGAAACTGAAGCGACGACCTTCGGAGTTGCAGTCGTGGTCGATGCACCAGTGCGCGCGGTAAGAGGTGCAAAGCTGACGACGATCACGATCAGCCACGTTATAGCAAACCGAATTGAATGAAACCGACGCATTAGAATTTGTCTCTCCTGAGCACTAGCTATTGGACCGTGCACCCGGCGCAAGCTCGTCCTGCCGGCTCGCCGGCGAGGGCGCAAAGGCGAAGCTTGCGAGCCACGCAACTATAAGAGTGATGATACTCCCGATGAATACATACCACGTCCAGGCAATTTTTGTGGCGAAGTAAATGTGAAGCATCGCGGCACTACTGGCTAACATACCAATCAAAGCCGGTGTTTGGCTGACGCGTTTGAGAAACACACCTACTAAAAACACGCCAAGTATTGGGCCGTTTATTAGCGACGCGATGGAGAGTGCGAGATCGAGGGCTGAGCGATTTTTGTTTCGCAGTACGAGGGCTACAGCAATCTGCACGACGCCCCAGAAGAGCGTCAGCAGATGCGACACCTTCAGATAGTGCTTATCGGATTTACGCGCTCGAAGAGGCTTGTACAGATCGTTGACTGCTGTGGCAGCGATCGAATTAAGCGATGAAGACATAGCCGCCGCGAAGATTGCTGCTACTACCAGGCCGGAAAGGCCGGCTGGCAGGTGTCGCGTGATGAAGTCCGGGAACACTCGATCCCCACCGGTAAATGGAAAGGCGGTGGCAGTCGCAGTGGTATACCCAGGATCAGTGAAGGGGTGATAGAACGCAAACAGCAGGACGCCGATAAATAGAAAACCGATGAACTGGCCCAGCACGATTGCGCCGCTGGTAAGTAACGCGGCGGCCGCACGCTTCGGCCGATCGGTGCAAAGGTAACGCTGGACCAGATACTGATCCGTTCCGTGCGTACTCATCGTCAGAAAGCAACCGCCGATCAGCCCGGCCCAAAACGTGAAGGTCTTCGTGATGTCGAAAGAGAAATCGAAAAGAGAAAACTTGCCGTGTTGCGTTGCCGTGCCGATTGTCGCGCTAAGTCCACCATCGATGGCAGTCGTTAAAATCACCGCAGCGGCGATGGCGCCTACGATGTAGATTCCAAGCTGGATCACCTCGACCCAAATAACTGCTTCCATGCCGCCGAAGTAAGTAAAGATGATCATGGCCAAACCAATGAGCACAACTGACCCGATAATTATCAACTCTGCGTTGGCTGCAGGTTGAAAAGACGTGTAAACAGCGGCCAATACAATTGCTGTCAGCAATAGGCGGATCCCATCGGCAATATTGCGCATCACGATGAAGAGCGATGCTGCCAGCACTTTGATCCTGCCGCCGAAGCGGCGATCAAGTAACTGGTAGACCGTCATCAATTCGCCGCGGAAATAGGAAGGAATGAACAGCAAGGCGATCACGATACGGCCTATTAGATAACCAAAGACGAGTTGGAGAAATTGAAAGTTTCCACCGCGCGAGAAGGCTATTCCGGGAACGGAAACAAAGGTGATCGTGGATGTCTCTGTCGCCACGATGGAAGCGGCGACCGCCCACCACGGCACAGACCTATCCCCAAGAAAGTAGTCGCTAGTAGTCTTCTGCCGGCGCGCGAACCAAGCACCGAATAAAACAATGCCTACGAGGTAGCCGAAGATAATGACCAGATCGATGAGCTTCATTTGTTTTAGCTGCGGAGCAGGTTCCGAAGCCAGCTAATCTTCAGCGAGCATCGCTTGTGCGCGACTAAGTGCTCCGTCAGCGGCGACAAGTGCGTGTTCCGCATCTTCTAACGAGCATCCCGTTCTCGCCATCAGCAGCGCTGCCGGCAAGTTGCCATTGGCCTTCCTTAAAATCTCAATTGCGCCGCTTTCTTCAAGACCAGTTTCTTCCGTCAGTATGCGAACCGCACGTGCCCGGAGCTTCGCGTTGCGAGTCTTAACATTCGTCATCCGATTGCCAGTCACATAACCGAGCTTCGTCATCGCCGCCGTGGAGAGCATATTAAGCACCATCTTTTGCGCAGTGCCGGCTTTGAGTCTCGTGGAACCGGCGATGACCTCCGGACCAACCACCGGAACAATGCTCCCCTCGGCTGCTTTGGTTATTGCACTGCCCGGCGCACAGGTCAGTGCCACCGTAAAAGCTCCTAACGCTCGTGCAAATGCGACGGCGCCCACTGTGTAAGGTGTGCTGCCAGAAGCTGCAATACCCACCAGCACGTCTGATTTTGAAAAGCCGCGCTTCTTCAGATCATTCACTCCGGCTTCGGCATCATCTTCCGACGCTTCAACCGCCCGATGACACGCTTCGTAACCACCGGCAATCACAGCCTGGACCAGCTCGGGTGAAACGCCGAATGTCGGTGGGCACTCCGCGGCATCCAAGACGCCGAGACGTCCCGACGTCCCTGTGCCTATGTAAAAGAGTTTGCCGCCCGCGCTCAGCCGGCTAAAGATGCCCTCGACGGCCTCCGCAATGTCCGGAATCACCAGCCCTACGGCCGAAGCGACCAGCGCATCCTCCTCGTTCATCAGCCGCACGATCTCGCGAGTTGGCTGGGAACTGAGGTTCGCAGTATTCAGATTTTCTTGTTCGGTTATCGGGAGAGTATCAGGCGGTTCAGGAGTCATCTGAGACGGAGCGATCAAGTAACCGAGTTAGCTTTACTAAACGGCAAGCGCAACGTGGTTCAGGCGTTCGAGCGCCATCCGCGCCGCGGCAGTGGCCGGCGAAAACCGGGGCGGCGCGAAGGTAGCACGCGGCGCAACCTTTTTCACTTCTTCCCTCAGTCCGGATAGGACCATTTCTCCAGCCGCGCGAAATATTCCGCCGACATAGCCCACTTGGAAAGGGTCTTGCTCCAACTTTAGGTTGCGAACGACCGCCGTCGCCGCCAAACCAAGTTCCGTGCCCGCCTCAGTCAAAATGTCCCTGGCAACGCGGTCTTTTGCCTTCGCGGCTTCAATAACATGTTTGCCGAAGCCTGCGAGTCGTTCATTCGTGATAGTAGGCGAGTAGATGGCGGTGGACAAATCGTTGGCGTCCGAAACGTGGAAATAGGCGCAGGCAGCCGCGCTAAGCGACGTGGCTGGTCCACGTCCATCAGTCGCGTGAGCGATCGCGCGCAAAGCTCGTCGAGCGATCCAGGAGCCGCCGCCCTCATCTCCGGCGATTGGTCCCCAGCCACCGGCACAAACCATTTTGCGGCGGGCATTGATCCCGCAACAGATCGAACCTGTACCCGCGATTACAATTATGCCCGGTTCACCTTCCGTGGCTCCGTATAGTGCAATATCGGCGTCGCTCACGACCGTGAGGGCGCCAATTCCGAGTCCGCTGAGAGCCTCGCGCATACGGGCACTGAGCTCCTTGCGGCGTGCGCCAGCCAACCCGACCTCAGCTGCCACGATATCAGTGCGTCTCACTTCTGCAGCTTCGCACGCTTTGTCGATTGCCTCGCACACTGCTGCGGCTGCATTCGCGATGCCGACTCGCAGCGGGTTGGAAGGTCCCGCCAGGCCTTCGCCGAGGATTGCCAGGTTCATGTCCAGGATGATGGCTTGAGTCTTTGTGCCACCCCCATCCACACCCACAACGACGCGCCGGGAGGTGCGCCGTTGCTTCGTAAGAAAAGCCGGTTGTTTGCGCTCAGTGGTTACCATACTTCAACAGAGACGGCGGTTCACGGTGGGCCATCTCTTCAACGCATTCTAGGTAAGGAAGATTTATAATGGAAACTAAAAGATTTTATTATTACAATAATCGTTCTTAATACCGTCGAACAGTTGAGCCCTATGGAAATCCGGCAATTGAGAGCGTTCATCGCGATAGCGGAGCTGGGTACTTTCACTGCCGGCGCCCGCCGCGTACACGTGACTCAGGCAGCAATAAGCATGCAGATTCGGCAGCTGGAGACTGAGCTGGGGGCAAAATTATTTATCCGAGCGCCGCGCCGCGTGATGCTGACTGAAGCGGGCGAACAGCTGCTACACCGTGCTCGACAAATTCTGCGTGACCACGATGCCGCCATTGATGAGATGGCGGAATTAGCTGGAGCCGAACGCGGAAGACTGCGAGTCGGCAGTGCGTCGGCGATGGTTACTACAGACGTTTTGCCAAATCTCTTAAAACAGGTGCGCAGACAACACGAGCGATGCGAAATTACCGTGGCGTCGGGAACCAGCGAAGCACTGGTGCAACAGATCCTCGCAGGCGAACTTGACGTAGCATTTGTTTCTCTGCCGGTAGAGGCGCGTGGGATTAACACTGAGCGAATGAGTCAGGATCAACTTGTGGCTATCGCTTCACCACGGCATCGATTCGCAAAACAACGGACCATCAGTGCCTACACGTTGGCGGGAGAAAAATTGATTCTCGGAGAACGCGGCGGCAATACACGCCGCCTCATCGATCAGTTTTTCGCACAGGCAGGGGTCACTCTACATGTTGCGATGGAACTGAGCCGGCAAGCTGCCATAAGGCGGATGGTTGAAGAGGACATGGGGGTGGGAATTGTGCCGCTGCAATCGGTCAGCGAGGCGTGCGCCAAAGGGCGGCTGGTGCGCTGGTGGATCGAAGGCGCGCAAATAAACTGGGAGCTGGGCATTGCAAAACTAATCGGCGGCTACGAATCCCCGATTATGGAGACGTTCATCCAGCTCGCGCGAAAATATTTCGAGAGAGAGACCAAAGAAGCCACCCAAGCGAACCTTAAGAAGCCACAAAAGAAGGCTCAGGATAAGCGAAGATAAGGCGACCAGTGCCGAGCAGGAAGTTCGTGCGCGATTCTGGCTCCGTTAGGAGCCAAATGTTCATAGAAAACGGCATCCATCCACCAAACTCCTCGCTCGGTAAGGAGCGAAAAATCCTTTCGCTCCTTACCGAAGCGAACGTTTGAGAGATCACGGTTCAGGAGGCTTAAAACATTTCGCACCTACGGCGCGAGGAATCCCGAATGAGACTAGGCTGAGGTCCCCAGCGCTTCAATCAAACGGTCGATGTCTGCTTCATTGTTAAAGAAATCTGTCGCCACGCGAATGCCCTGCGGCTTTTCCGTTACGATTATTTTTTGGCTCGCAAGTTTTGCCACTAATTGACCCGGATTGTTGGCTGCAACCAGCGTCTCTGCCGAGCGGGTCCGCTCATCGCTAATGGGAGACAACAGTTCCCAACTAGAATCGATTAAGCGATCAGTTAGATAACAGTTCAATTCCAGCGCGCGCGCTTCGACGTTCTCAATACCGATACCGCCAAGCAGATCAACCGAGGCGCCCATCGCAAAAATGCCGGCGTAATGCGGACAACCCAGTTCGGCGCGCGCGGCAGCATCCTGGCGCAAATGCGCTTCATCGTTGCGCATCGTAAAAGGGTCCTGAAGACTGAGCCAGCCAATCGCGTGCGGCTTTGAAGCTGCTATTAGTTCCCGCGACAGGTAAACGAACCCACTGCCGTAGCCCGACAGCATCCACTTGTGGCCGGTCGAACAGAGCGCATCGATCTTCATGCGCTTCACATCGATGGCAAAAGCTCCGGCCGACTGCGCGGCATTGATTACCAGCGCATGTCCGCCTTTGGCATTGCCCAATTCTTCCAGGTCGCTGCGGAACCCATTGGAGAACTGTACGTGGCTCAAAGAGATTAC
>JBPCLZ010000198.1:0-7379 GCA_051002775.1 Pyrinomonadaceae bacterium
CAAGTCAGCCCTAAGCAAAAACCCATCAACAGTTCCAAAGGAGATAAGTTTATGCGAAAGAAGAATAGCACGACAAAAAAGAAAGGCGCACGGCGGGAAACAATCAAACAGCGGGCGCGGGCGATCCTTGACAGCGATCAGTACGACGTTGATACCCGCAAATCGATTCAGTTCATGCTGCAAAGAAAGAACGACCCGGATCTAGCGGATATGGTAGCGCGGGCCGAACAGGGCGAAATGATTCTCGACACGGTACGAGTAGGGGACGAGAACAAAAGAGCGGCGAGGATGGTCCTTAACTTGTTGGACTCCGAGATTATTCCGCTTTGGCTGCGTGAGGCGGTCGAGGATGCTCTGAACTTTGCGTATCAGCGCCGGGTAGCAGGAAAGGATGATGAGCCGCTGATACTTGTGCGCCGCTCCGCAACCGGCGAATGGCTTGGGGCTGAGAAACACCTGCAGGTTAAAAAAAACTTGGCGATGTTATTTGACCTCACTCCCGGCTTGACGTTCACGCTCCATCTGTCCGAACGCGCGAAACTTGCACAAGCCATTTCAACAATTCTCGACAATGAGTCCACCCCTGCACGGCTTTACAACGAAGTCGCCGACTTTGTTGTGGAGACCTCCAACGAACTGTACAAGGAATGGAGAGAGTCGCCAGAAACCATTGAGAAGATACTGGCAACTGGTCAGTGCGGCAGTGTGGCGCCCGAGGGAAACCGCACTAAGAAAACGCGAAAGGCGGTGAGCGCCAATGCGTAAGAACACAGACATTCTTACAACCTCAACAACCCGCGACATTAACAGAGCAGTTCAGGAGGGCGAGTTTTTAGCGACCCTTATGGAAAACCCGACCGTGCCGCCGACTTACCAAGAATACATACGGTGTTTCCTGATTGCCTCCTGCAACAAGATCGCCAAACACCTTAGCGACAGAAGAAACGAACCACCTATCGCGCAGATGGTGAGAGAAATTTACCCTTGGGGCCGTCTTGTATATGGCGAGGACATGCGCAAGGCGTTGACGATCATTCTCGCGGACTTTGAACGCGATACTCCCGGTATCGTGCCAAGCAAACTCAAACGTTACGCACTCACAAAAGCACAGTTCGCCGAAAATGAGAAGGGCCACAAGACGATAGAGCTGAAGCTGTAACAGTTGATGGAATCCGCTAGGGCAGATCACGGCTCTGCCCCTGCGCGTTCTAATTAAACCGCTAACGCTATTGGCGGGACGTTGTTGAGAATGTGCGGAATTGCGCACAAATCCCAGGGAACGAAGCGGTCAAATTCTTGGTTTTTACTCACAGTCCGTTCGCTCCCTGCGAAGTGCAAGAATAGCCTGTCCATACTCCTGCCCCTCGACCCCCTTAACTGTCTCATGGATAATATCCCAACCATAGACGCCACATTTACTTGTCCACTTCCCGTTGGCTAGTTGCCGTGCCATATGTTTTGGATCATCGTTTGAATCAACATACAGCACGACCTTCTCGTATCCGGCCTCTAGACTAAAGTCCTTGTCACAGGGTTCATAGTTGCCATAACTTTTGAAAGCCCCGATAAAGCAATCCTTGTCGTTAGGGTCGCGCCATGCGATAGGCCAAAACGCGTTTGCGGGATCTGGGTCAGGCCACCAACGATCATCAACTACGTCGGCAGCCCAAGCGATACAATTATATTCGTCAGAATCTTCGCTGACCGGCTTGAAAGATTCGTTTTGAAGGTTTGGAAATTTCTGGATTAGCAAGCGCCGAATAGCGAGCAGGTCTACGGCGCTTACAGATAGTTGTTTTGGCGCCCCCATGCCAACCATGCCTCTTTTAGTTCTTTGGGTTTTCCAACATCGTTCGGCTTATCAGGGTACTGTTCTCCATCAACAATATATCTAAGTGCCATATTCCATTGACCACCGCGATCCTGTAATTCTTGCAAGATCAAAGGCACTGCTTTTTCACCCATCGCCATAATTGTAAGGTAAGCAGGATGAGAGAGATTGTTGGTAATCGAAGATGAAAAAAACGTTTCCTGCCTCCACTGTTCCGCGAACCGCAGAAATCTTTGACGATCATGTTCAATAAGTATAGAGCGAACGGACACGGGAAGCGCCCTTCCTTGCCTAGCAGTCCAAACAGTCCAAGCAGTAGTACCCGAAGCGGCCACGGTCTGTTCTAGTCGCGTTTCGACCGGTGTGACGTGATCGATGGGCTGCGCTGTCGATGAATAATCCAAATCCATCACTTACTCTCCTCGCTGGGCTGAAGAACGAATCCAGCAGTTTCTGCCATAGATTGAAGTAATTTTGTGTACGCAATAGGCGATAAGGCAATGCGGGCGACACATTTCGTCTTCTGAAACGGCGTTTGAGCTGTTTGACCCAGACCAAGACCACGAAGATCAGGAACCTGATTTTGGTAGAAGCCCAGATGGAATATATCCTCGCCCCTTCCCACCAAAAAAGCCTCAGCAGATAAGACCACAACTTGATCCGCTCCAACGAAGTCCAATTGGGTAGCGACCGCTGCGATAGCTTTGCCAATTCTCGGACTGTATTTAGCCATAACGTCCTCCAATTTGGGGTGGTGGGTGGACGATGACTATACTCCCGCCCTTTGTAACAAGTCAAAACGCGCATCTCCTTGCCCTAGTTGAGCGGCTCCTGCGCTTCGACTTCCTTCTGCTTTGCTATCCGCGCAAGCTCGGTTTCGATCATCTTGTTCAGTTCCGCCGGAGCTAGTGTCGCCCGGGACTCCCGCCATCGCTGAGGACGCAACCCCTTCAATAAAAAAATAAGCAGAGTATCGCTGCCTTTTGAAGTGCCGTTGATTGCACGACGACGCGCTTCGTCCTCAAGCGTATCAGCGCCTGCGTCCAGGGCTTGCTCCCAGCGTTCAGCGAACGCTGGATCGTCGCGTTTGTGCGCGTAGACCGTGACGCGGCTAATCTTGGCTGCCTCGCACGCGGCTGTTACGCTGCCAGTATTTTCCAGCGCGGTAAAGAAAGCGTTTTCCCAATGTCGTTTCATAGTTTCACCTCAATACATTTTCCAGTAACGTCTTTTCTGTGCAAGCCATAGGGCCATCGCCAGGCTAAGCACGAGATCGTCATGCTTCCCTGTTCGCGCCTCATAGGAATCGAAACCACTCTCAGAAATTGACACCTCAAAGTTTTGCAATTCTTGAGTCAGTATCGAGACTTCAGGAAGATCCGCCGCGATCTTCAGCCGCCCGGTTTGCAGCGCAACTTGACAGTGTCCGACTAACTCCCGTTTGGGAACGTGATAGACGCCATGCTCATTCGTTGTTTCGTTGCCGCCATGAATCAGTATTGGCCGCAAGTCAGCATTCAGTTCGCCTCGGCGAAACAGATCGACCACAGCCGCTCCGACACCTGTTTGATCGACCGCCAGTCGCGGCTTGTTTGAGCGCAGCGGCTCGCGGAGACACAGCGCCCGCACTCGCGCCACTTGATCCGGGTAAGACGTCCCTAACTTGAATCGCTCAAGATGTCTGCAATGGTAGGTTACTTCGTTTGGGTCAGCTTCGTTTTCGTGCATCTCTAACACGCACAACGCGGTGTAGTCCTGGCTCTTGCCCAGATCTAAGCCCACAACATATTCCGGCGCTTTCTGATCGAATTGGATGCTGCCGTCAGCATAGACTGTCATTCGGTCGCTTACAGTTTCCACAATGGCTCAACCTCGTTTGTGATTGCGGCTTGAATGTCTGCCGTTGAAAAACACGCCTCAATAGAATCGACAAAGGCGCATTGATATTCCTGGCTAAACCACCAATCTCCAATTCTTGCGCGTTCTTTCTCGAGCCAGTCTTTACTAATGCGTGGACATTGATCGGCTGTGACTTTTACTCGTTTCCAGTCTGGCCCACCTTCAGCCCATTCCTGCCAGAAAAAGCCCCGCGAACCAAACGGCGTTGACAGCAATATGATCTGACCCTGCGAGACAGCAAGCATCGGGCGCACGCTGTTATAAAGATCGTCGCTCACTCGCGCCGCTTCATCCACAATAAGCAGCGATACACCAGAGAAGCCGCGCACGGTCGCTTCTGTTCCTGGTAAAACTTGCACGCGGCTGCCATTAGCCAACTCGAGTTTAAGCGAGCTTTCGAGAGTAACGTCCGGCACGCCGGCTAGCATGTTGTAGCTGTCTCTTATCTTGCGGTAAGTCTCTTGCGACTGTCTTTGCGATGGCGAGAGCACTAATACAAGTGACTCCGGCGTGTAGAGTATCCGGTGCAAGGCTTTAAGACCGCTTATCGTTGACTTGCCGCTTTGCCGCGAACAGTTTTCAATGATCTGCTTTTCATCAGAAAGCAATAACTCTCGCTGCCAATCATCCGGCGTGATGCCGCATGCTTCGGCCAACTCTACCGCTGAAAGACGATCGTTATCCGCAACGGCGGTTGCGCGTTGTTGTAGGGCCGCGAGAAAACTTTCGCGAGCCTCTGTTGGCAGTTTACGCCAGTCAGTTTGTTTAGGAGCAAAGGACATTAGCTGTTTACATAATCCTTTCGCGTGCGCCTTGCTCGATTGTCGGAGTAACTTGCCCCGGTAAATCTATCTCCGACACGCTCACGCTATGGCCGAACCATCCCTGCGCCGCGGGCCACAGCTCGCGCTCTCTCTGCGCTCCCTGTTCGCGGGCATCATCTGGTGACATTGCCAGTATCGCGCACGCCTCAAGTCTCAAAGGCACGTCGATATGGTTCACACCATCCGGCGTCACGTTGCTCTCTTCGGGGAAAATCGCAAACAACGCGACCGCGTACAGCTTCACGGAGTAATCGAGATTAACCGCCATCTTCTGTGACCATCTTTCGCACTAAGCCATTGCCTCTATAGTTATCGACCCACATTCGCACCGTTGATCCTTCATCACGTGTTATCTCTGCTTTCAGCACAAAGCCCTCCATACCCTGGCGAACAGCCGCCGCTATATCAGCCGCTTGTGTTTGACTGCTTGCTACCCTTCGATCAATGTCAACCGCTTCTGGCGCGCGGCGTTGCGTTGTTGAACCGCTGCTCGTCCCTTGCTGCGTTGCACCTCTGTTAGTTGTGCTGCCGTTCTGGCTGAAGGCATCTCCTGCAACACCTCTACCTGCGATAGCGGCAATACCAGCAATGGCCCCGTAAATGGCTGCGGCTTTAAAGTGCGCACCCGCAGATAGTCCAGCGTTAGGTACACCAAAGAACGCTAATGCAAGCGCGGCAAAGCCTTGGGCCAGCTCAAACACCGCCTTGATAGCCGCCTGCTTTGCAATACCCGCCAGTATCTCTGCTGTGACCTTGCGAACGCTTGTCCCGGCTGAGCCGAAAAGAACGAATGCCTCAACCGCCTGGCCCACCGCCTGGCCCAACGTGCTAAACGCGAGGGACATAGCGTCAAGTGCGCCACCGGCGAGAGTCTTTTGAATCCCCTCATCCATTCCCTGAATGGCTTTGTTGAGAGCATCAAATGGATTTTGTTCTCGCCCTTCTTCTTCTTCTTGTTCGAGAAACACACGGCGCGGCCTGGTTGCCCCTTTTGCCGCCGCATTCTGTTCGTCAAATTGCGCTTGCGAAATTCTTTTGGCGGCATCTTCTGCCGACTTTGCTCGCTCGCCATCCAATCGTATTAGTTCGCCATTGATCGCAGCCTTGCGTTCAAGCGAAGTTGCATAGCTATCTGTTTCGGCCTCTAGTGCTTTTTTACGCCGGGCAAACCCTTCAGCAAGAATCGCCGCGATCTGTTGTTCGCCCTCAGACTCTAAAATCTCCTGCCGCTGAATACGAGACTTGATCCGCTCGATCTGTCGCTGATCCGCATCCTCTGCAATCTGATTGGCACGCCGGTTTGCCGCCAGTTCCGCCTCAGCTATTTCCCGATCTCGCTCTTGCTCCAGCTTGAAGGTGTCATCGCTATTTTTTTGGACAGCTTGGCGCGTCTGAAGGCTTAGTTCCCGATCTTTAAGATCAAACTCTGCCTGGGTAATTAGTTTCTGACGGTGAGCCCTTTCAATAGCAGATTGTTCGGCGTTAACGCGGTCGATAATTGCATTAAGTCGCTGATCGGAAAGCTCTATTTCCCGCTTGGTGAATTCCTCAATCTCTCGAACTTGCTCATCACGCGCGCGATGATTCTCAGCGATACTTTCCGCGATGACTTGCTGCGCTTCCCGTTCGGCAAGTGCGGCTGCTTTTAGCGCCGCAGCGAACGCTTTCTGTGCCGCTGTATTTGCCTTCCCTCCACCACCGCCACCGCCGACTCCGTCGTCTGAGCCCCTGCTACCGCGGGCGGCACGCTGGGTTATGGCCTGGACTTCCGACGCTGTTATTGAAGCTATGGCTCGCTGCCCAATTGACTGCTTAGCCTCAAGAATGTTTCCAAGCAAAGAGGTGTTGAAGTTATCGCGTACCCAATTTACGAATCCTTCAAGAGTGCCTAGAGTGGTTGCTGTTACGTTAAGAATAACTTCCTGCCATGCTCGCCACGACTCTTGATTTCCACTTAGTGCCTTACTGATGTCCTCAAAGAAAGCAGTAAAAGCGGGGATGGAACTCTCAGTTAGCGTGCGACCCACAGCGGCTAACTGCCCTTCCATTAACTCAAGGCTGTCATTAAACCGATCTGCGGCAATCGCTGCTTCGGTCGAGACGATCAGGCCCATCTCACTAAATTTTGCTATTGCTTCGTCAAGGTTGCCATTTGTTTCCTTAACGATGGCGAGTACGTCTTTCCCGCTGCGACCAAACAGCGCTAGTGCTGTAGCTGCTTGACGTGCACCTTCAGGCATTTGAGCAAGCGCGGTGAATGCTTGTCGTAAAGCCTTCTCATTATCGAGAGTGTCAATGTTCAACTGCTTGAACTTCTTTGACATCTCACCCTGGCCCGTGCTGGCCTTTTCCATGTTCTTTTCAAAGATAACCAGCGACGCAGAAATGCCGTCGATACTGCCACCAGTGTTCTTTGCGAGCACCTGAAGGCCCGAAAGAGTCTCAACCATGAAGCCTGTTTTTTGTGAGGTGTCTAAAAGTTTGCCTTGATACTCGGCAGTCTGTTTTGTGAGATTGAAAAACTCCTTTCCTAGAGTAATTACTGCTGTAACTAACGCTCCGGTCGCTGCCGCACCAATCACAGCAACACCAGCTAGTCCTGCGATCCCCGCACTCGCTCCCGCCGATGCTGTAGTGACATTCGCAAACTGAGAGTTGAGAGCGTTAACAGCCGATCCGACTAACGGCATTTGACCACCGACTTGTGCGAGGCTTTGCGTAACCTGGCCCAGTGCTACAGTAGACACTCGCTGCATCTGGCCCAGCTCACCACCAAACTGTGAGCGCAGTTGAGCAACCGCGGCGCGCGTCTCTGAAATCGCAGT
>JBPCLZ010000199.1:0-12819 GCA_051002775.1 Pyrinomonadaceae bacterium
GCTGGATAATATATAGTTGAACGAAACCGCTACGCGGTAGGCTGCTGAGGATTGATTCTTGAGTCTGCAAGTCACTACCTAAGATGGCCGCGTCTGTCCACACAACTGTTCGGCTAATGGTCCGCTGTTCTTAAACAGATAGTGAAGAAGCTCCGCTCGCGGAGATAATGTTTGTCGCCAAACCAACATTCTCTCTTTGAAAGGAGCTTCCCATGACTACTCTTCGTCAACGCATGATCGACGACTTGAAGGTTCGCAACCTCTCGGCGCGGACCATTCAATCCTACATCGCTCAGGTCGCTAACTTCGCCCGGCATTTCGGCAAGTCTCCCGAACTGCTGGGGCCGGAAGAGATTCGTCAGTACCAAGTATATCTGGTTGAGGAACGGCACGTCTCCTGGAGTCATTTCAACCAGGCGGTCTGCGCGCTCAGGTTTTTCTATCGCCATACCCTGGGGCGCGATTGGGCCGTCGCCCACATCCCTTTCCCACGCCAGCCCAGAAAACTCCCGGTCGTCCTGAGTCAGGCCGAAGTCATACGGCTTTTCGACGCTATCCGCAGCCTTAAGCTGCGGGCGATGCTGATGACCGCTTACGCAGCTGGCCTGCGCCTTTCTGAAGTCACTCACCTACAAGTCTCAGACATCGATTCTGAGCGGATGGTGATTCGGGTGCGGTAGGGCAAAGGCCAGAAGGATCGTTATGTCATGCTCTCTGAGAAGCTATTAGAGGTGCTGCGCCTTTACTGGCGGATGGAGCGGCCCACCAGCTGGCTCTTCCCCAGCAAGCGCAAGGAACAGCCGGTCAATCACAGCGTGGTCCAAAGGGCCTGTCATCAGGCTGGCTTGGATGCGGGTCTCACAAAACGCGCCACCGTGCGTTGTCTGCGCCACTCGTTTGCCACGCATCTGCTGGAAGCCGGCACTAACATTCGCATCATTCAAACACTGCTGGGCCACAGCAGCGTCAGTACCACCCAGGTCTACACCAATGTCTCGGCGAAGACAGTACGGGCCACCGAAAGCCCACTGGAACTTCTGGCATATCCGGTCAAGGCTGAGAGTTTCTGATCGTGCGACCACCGCTGGAGGTAGCCGACATCTTCCGCCAGCACGGTTCTTCGTTTCGGCTTACGCACCCGCTGTCGCCAGAGCAGCGTCGGGTGATGCGCGCTATCGAGCAATGCCGGACCGTTGCCTTAGGCGGACACCTTGACCAGTGCGACACTTGCAGCCACCAGTGTATCTCTTACAACTCGTGTCGCAATCGTCACTGTCCCAAGTGCCAGTCACTGGCCAAAGCTCGCTGGCTTCAACGAAACGAAGGCTGACAGGCGGTGGGGCTCCGTCTGACTCGAAGGTTTCCAGACTCTCTGGCGCGCCGCTGAATTCGACCACTTCTTCGTCGGTCAGAGACATTTCGGGTGGCTGCACTGCTTCGACGGTAAACGGTCCGCTGACACGCACGACGCCGGAAACTTTCTCCGGCTTGTCGACTAACTCCTCCTGCTCGGCGTTAGCTTCGATGCAAACGTTTACTTCATCCATCTTCGCGCGCCAAGCCTGACGGTACTCAGTTACTGCCGTTTGTAGTTCCTTGGGCCAGTCTTGATCCGTATCGAACGGTACTTGCCAATGCTCCCACTTCTTTGGCAGTTCCCAGCGACGACGATCTGCGTCCGTGATTGATTTCTTTCCTTCGGCTTTCTGTTTCGTGGCGAGCTTTGCGACTAGCTTTCGCCGGAGGTCATCTGTGACCTTCGCTAAAGCCGCGTTGCATTCACCAAGTCTCTCGTCGAGAATTACATCGTGCTTGGCGAAAATAGGATCTAGGTTCGTGTTCTGCGCGATGCTCTTCAGCGTGACATGCGGAACGGTTTTGTAGTTGAATCCGCCTTCGATGCTTCGCGATTTATCCTTGAATTCGTAGTAGTCAAACTTTGAAGTTAGCAGGCGTTGTCGGGCAATGGCGACTGCAACACGACTGGTATCAACTGTGATCCAGCGGCGACCCCACTGTTCAGCAACGTAAGCTGTAGTTCCACTACCACAGGTGGGATCGAGGACGAGATCACCGGGCTCCGTCGTCATGAGCATGCAACGCTCGGCAATCTTCGAAGCCGTCTGAACAACATAGACCTTGGCCTCAGTAAAATTGCCGGTCGCCGTATCGTCCCAAAAATTCGTATGCGGGATTGCGGGAAAGTCTTCTATGTAGCGAACGAACCTAATGCTGTTTGCTGCAGTATGAATCCTTCCAGCCTGTGCCAATCTTTGCATTCCATCTTTGCTTGTTTTCCAATGATCACGCGATGCGATCCTGAAAACTTGGCTACCATAGCGAAACTCAAACGGGCCTTCCGCGCTGCTGCCTTGGGAAGTCAATGAGGTTGGAGCGTAAAGATTGATTTCCTTGGCAACAACTGTCTGCTCGTTTCGCTCCTCCCTGCGGAGGCCTCGCATCTCGCCGTTTTTAAAGAAACCCCACGCATAATGTCGCGCCTCTGCCGTTGTGGCCCCCTTCTCGCGAAACGTCTGCGTAAAGGTTACTTTCTCTTTCGATTTCGCGTACCACAACAAATAGTCGCACACGTTCGGAATCAACTCAGTACTCTGTCCAGCAGTTTTGACGAGCGTGATTACGCTACACTGATTTTCCGCTTTGAAAACCTCGTCCATCAATTCCCGAACGCGATGGAGATTTTCATCACCGATTTGCACGAATATACTTCCGGTGTCAGCCAATAGATCTCTTGCAACAACCATCCGATCTCGTAGGTAGCTCAAGTATGAATGCAGTCCTAAATTCCAAGTGTCACGATAGGCCTTTACCATTTCTGGCTCTCTAGTGAGGTCCTGCTCCTTTTCCTTCACCTCCCGTCGGCCAATTTCAGACTGAAAATTGCTTGCAAACCTAATCCCGTAAGGTGGGTCGATATAGATCATCTGCACCTTGCCCGCAAGGTCTTCGCGTTTCGCGAGCGAGGCCATTACTTGCAAGCTATCGCCAAGAATCAGACGGTTGGCCCAATCAACGTCGTGCTTATAAAACTGCACTGCTTCGTGATATTGCTGCTGCGGATCTGCGAACAATTCGCGCTGCACGTCTTGCCGCGCAGCCACGCGTAAGATCGCCTGAGCACTCACGCGCTCGTGTATGTGTAGCGCCACCGGATCGACCGCGAACGAAGGCAGCTCGCGCTGGCCGGCCCATTCAAGCCACGGCTCATCTTTCCGCAGCGCTTCAGCCAACAAGCGCAACTCATCTTCGGTAAGCTTTCGTTCACGCGCCTGTTCAAGTAACTCAGGCAACTTGTCCGGCGCACCGTTCGGATCGAATCGCAACACCGGCGGCAACCGAGGACTGTACTCATACTCGATCTTCGGCATGAGCGGCACCTGCCCCTCAGCCGCAATCTTCGCCGGCGGATTATTCTTCCGCTTCGCCTCATCGTGGCGATAATCCGCCATCGATTCCTTTGCTGATTTTGTTTTAGTCTTTCGCGCCATTAGTCTTCGTCAACTACGTTGCTCGCAAAGATCGCCGTCTTAGTATTTTTGGGAGAATACAGCACTGGCCAGTAAAACTCGGCACCCCTCCACCCCAAGGCCTCTGCTCCGTTTTGCCTAAACAGCATTAACATTGGAATCTGGGTGGCGACCTTCTTCGCTATTTCTCCCTCGATATGGGAAGTGTCGGGCGCATCGTAAAACTCACTGGGACTGCTCTGAAGGAAACGGCGTGCCTTCCGGTCTTTTCGCACAAGGCACCATATATTGCCAGCTTGGGTGCCAGCATCGTCGCTCTTACTGAGATACTGCATGCACGCAATGAAGGCTGGTACATCCCAACTGTACCCAGGTTCGAAGATTAGTGTGTTCTCAATCTTCTTTATGATCTGCTTCGCCCAGCGACCACGGGATCAGAAAGGGTTCAGAACCGAGGTCATGATTTGCGGCATCCTCAAGCACTTCGTCAATCTCTTTTGTGATTGGCGTGACGCGCGTCTTGTAGTCGGTTTGAAAGCCAACGGGAAGAAGGCGTTTGAATGGCTTTAGGGTTGTCGTTGTGGAAAGGAGAATCTTGTTCGGTGAACACGGGATAACCTTCCCGGTCGCATCCTTTCTAATGAAGATCACTTCCTGGCCGCCCTTGCCGATTGATTCTCGCAATGCAGAGTCGCTGTCCTGAATTCGGCGCATGGCATCATAGATTTCGGGTGAGGTGTAAAAGCGAGTCACGGCCAAATCCTGGAGCGGTCGGAATCCGAACATGCGGGAATGTTGAAGTACCGTATCCTGCTGAAACTTCTGGGGCCGTCGGCCATAGAAAAAGCCAATCATATTTTGAACCGTGATGCCGCGATCGAGAATCTGACCGCTAATAAAGATATTCAACGGCGTGCGAAGTCTTAGTTGGCCTTGTTCGTCTAGCTGCATTACGACGTCTTGTTCAGAGTTCACTTTCGTGATCATCAGTTGACCTCTGTCGGGTCGCAATGCTTCGTAGACCTCTTGACGAACGTCCGCCAAAGAAGGCAAATAATGGCCGGCAACTTTGATTGACTCAGAGAGATTCTGGTACGCCAATTCAACCAACTGGTCAACTAGTTTTGTATTCTTCTCGCTTGCTTCTTCCAATTTGTCTTTCAGCGTCGTAATTACTTTTTCCTGCCAACTGTGCGCTGCGCGAGCAGCCTCAGTGTGAATCATGAAACTAAACTTCGACTTCGGTTTGCCATCGTTGACGTTCTGAAGTCTCCGCATGCAACCACCCACGACGAAGTTGACGATCGCGTCGCGAACCGTCTTGATCTTGGGGCTGGTTAGACACTCTTCGATCTTGAAAGCGCGGCGATCTTCTTTCTTGAATATCTCCAGCTCGTCACGAGTCACCGCTTCGTGGAGGAAGGATGCGATGGAGCCCTGTTCCTGGCTGTCGTAAAAATAGTAGTCGCCGCCCACATAGTCATCATGGACAGGCACAAGCTCCGTGAATGCTGGCTTGACTGGTTTGAAAGCTTGCTGCGTTTCAGGAATCTGTAAATCCTCCGGTTGAAGATAAAGCGAGTAAGGCGTCGCCGTTACCTGCAGGAAGGAAGAGTCTTTTAGATCCTTCCTCAAGTGATCGATCTGGCCAGCGATCTTGTTTATCTCGACACCCTCCTCCTTGGTGTTCTTAAAACCTATGCTGGCATAATCGGCTTCATCATCGATGATGAGCATTTTCTTCATCCCCAGAGAAGGATAGGTTTCGAAGAAAGCCTTGCTCAGTCGATTCATATTATCTGCTTGCTTCTTTACTACGAAGATCAGTTTCTGATTGAGTTCGTAGGCCGTGAGGCCTGAGGGGATGGTCATGATGTCGAAGACTTGCACCAGGTCGTTCGCAGTGAACGTCTGAAACTCTTTCTCAAGACGCTCCGAGGTCTGCTTAGTCAACGCCTTAGTTCCTTTTGTTAATACAACGCAGACGTCGAACCCATTGTCGAATGCGAGAGCCATAATAGCCATGAAGGTTTTTGTCTTGCCGCTTTGGACCTTGCCCAGGAGCATTCCGGGTTTATTTACGCTGGTAGGTTGTTCAAGTAGCTTCCGAACAGTTTGCTGGACTGCTTCGAGCGCTTCATTTGAATAGTTTTTTTCCTTAATGAAGTTTGGATAAAAGTCACCGTCGAGTTTGAGGGTGGGCGCAGCGGCATTTTGCGGCACTTTGAGATCCTTTCGATTCTGGAGGCCGCTGGGGACCAATGACGGTAATTCTGGCTGGAAGCCTGGGATTGCGAGCCGCTATGTTATGCGAGGATTAGTGAGGCTGACAAGGTTACGATTCGCTGGCCCAGCAAGAGAAATCCAAAATAATAAGCCCATATCCAACACCCCTCAAACAATTTGAGGTTGAAAGAAGCTCATGTCACCTGATAGAAAGTCGTACAACCCAAAGCGCTTCAATGTATATGTCATTGGACTGAATCGTGGAGTCCTAAAAGTTCCAAGATTCGTTCGTGAAACCCTCAACATAATCCAGCGAAGCCCTGCGTGTACGTAGGTATGACTGCGCTAAGCCCTGAAGAAAGGTTCGTTTGCCACCAACAAGGAATCAAAGCTTGTAAGTTTGTTCGCGACTACGGCGAATATTTGAAACCGCGCCACAACAGAAAATTGAACCCGATGACCTATGCCGAGGCGCACGCAATGGAGCGAGAGTTAGCGCGGCGCTTGCGGAAAAGAGGATATGCTGTCTGGCAGAAGTAGCCAGGTAAATTGTTTAGTTGGTGGACGAAAAACCGCCGACCTGTCGAGGGTCGGCGATTGTGTTTGTGGTGGGAGGTGTCGCGTAGGCCCTCACCCTAACCGTCTCCCACGGGAGAGGGGAACGCAGATTACGGTCTCACACTCGGGGTCCTGTGGCATTTAAGATCAGAGATTTCACATCTCAAACAAAACAGTGAACAGGTAAAAGCCGTGAATCGTAAATCGTAAATCGTGAATAGCGGTAAACAACAAACAGTGAACAGTAGACAGTAGACAGTAGACAGTAGACAGCAGTGAATGGTGAAAGGTAAATCGTAAATGGGAAGAAACGAGAATCGTGAATCGTAAATAGAAGCAAACGCTCTGCTACCTGCTGTTTACTTGTTACTTGTCTACTCTTCACTTCTATTCACGATCCACGATTTACGATTTTCAGTCGCTGCCGTAGCGAATTTCCATGCGCCGAATGCGATAGCTGGCGATGATCAGGACGAGAACGGTAACGATAACCAGACTGGGGACCGCAATCCACGCCGGTGTCGGTTCGACGACGACGGCGAATGGCCCTTCAGAGACAGGTACCGGCACCAGCGAATGCAGATAGTGGATAACGCTGATTTTTTTCAATAGCGGTGGCATCAGGAAGTTGAGCCACTCCCAGCCATAAAGTACCAATGCCGGGATGATCGGGTTACGGAAAAACAAACCGACGACGAGAAAGAAGGCTCCGTAGCCAATGCAAGCCAGCACGGTGATGCCGGTGTAGGTCAGCAGTTGGCGCATGCCCGGGCCATCAAGAAAGAACCGAGTGCTTTCCGAATAGAAGTGCGGCAAATAAACCAGCAACATCGCGATGACTGTCGTAGCGCTAAACAGGACCACAGACGTGACCAGGCCCGCCAGATATTTTCCGACAACGATTACTTCGCGCCGCACCGGACTCAAAAAATAAAAGTGCAAACTGCGGTCAATGATGTCGCCGCGAAAGAGGTTCATGAAAATCCACGCGCAGCCAAAGAAAACTACGGTGCGCAGGATCAGTCCTCCGTAGTAGACCGCGTAGATCATGTTGTAGCGATTAAAATCACGCCACTCGTCTCCGGGCGGAGTAAATGGAGCAAGCAGCACGAGCGGCACGATCGGCAGCAACGCCAGCAAGTAGAGTAGTATCGATCGACGACCGAGAAAATTCTTCTCCACCTCAAGCCTGAAGATGGCGCGAATCTGCCGGAACCAAAGCGACCAGGGAAGCGGTTGCTTGTCGATTGTCTTCTGCGGCGCGATGTCTACTGTTGAACTACTCATATTGTTGGAGTGCGGCGGCTTGACGCCGCTTTTCTTCAGCCGCTAGAGATAATTTCTTTCAAAGCAATTTTTTGACGAAACCGGAAAGCGGTGTCGAGCCACCGCAGTCCAAGTTAAGAACTGCTTCCCTCCGAGCCAATCAAATACTGATAAACCGCGCTCAGGTCGTCGTCGACCGGCGCCACCGACTCGATATTAATTTCACCTTCAGCAACCACTTTATTCAAAAGCAAATAAAATCGATCGGCATCGCGCGTCTTCACAAACAGGCCCATGCGGTCGTCGTGAAGCCTCGCCTCAACCACGTGATCTTTATCAAAAACCCGGGCGGCCAGTTTTGAGGGATTATCGCAACGAATCAAAATCTGCATCGGGTGCTCTTCCATTTCGTCGCGCACGCCGTGCACGTTGCCTTCAGCAACCACGTAACCGTTATTCAGCAAAATCACGCGGTCGGACATCATGTCAACTTCGTGCAGGATGTGGCTCGAGATGATCAGATGCAGGCCTTCACTCGCAAGCTTGCGAAAGAGCGCGATGGTTTCCGCGCGCACCATCGGATCCAGACCATTTAGTGGTTCGTCAAGAATCATCACTGCGGGCTGATGCGCGATGGCCTGCGCCAAACGAATGCGCTGTCGCATACCTTTGCTATATCCCGCAACTCTTCTATCCGCGGCGTCCAGCAAACTTACCCGCTCAAGCGCGACCGTTGTCAGCTCCGCTGCTTTTTTCTTTTCATAGCCGTGGACCAGCAGAAACGACTGGATGAATTCCCTGCCTGTCAGCCCACGCGGAAAGGAATCAAACTGCGTGCAGTATCCCAACTTTGCGAAAAGCTGTTCTGGGTGATCAGTTGGAATGCCCAGGATCGTTACGCGGCCGCGGGTTGGCCTCAGCAACCCTGTCATCAAATTCATCAGCGTCGATTTTCCCGCGCCGTTTGGCCCTACGAGGCTGGTGATGCCTGGTGCAATCTGAAGATTGACGCGGTTCACACCAAGTATCTCGCCGTAGAACTTCGAGACATCATCGAAGACAATCGTCGAATTTCGAATTTCGTCTCGATTATTCCCGAGTTTTGATGTTGTCTCACTCATACGTTCTCAACCGATATAACTCAATTTACGCTCACACGAAATCCGAATTCCGAAATCCGCAATCCGCACTTCACTTCACCACTTCGTACGCTTTCACTTTCCATGAAAGTAGCGCCAGACAAATCATGCAAACGAAAGCCAATACCATCCACGAAGCCCAAAGCGGCGGCTCGCTCATTACAATTTCGCGCACAATATCAGGCGCGCCATCGTAATCACTCATCCGTGAGGTGGTACGCACAAATGTGCCGAACAGACCCGCCGAAACATTTGTCATCAGCGCGCCCAGGCTGATGAGGTTTCCCCAACGCGTCTGAAACAACTGATTGATTACTTCCCCAAATACTGACGGGATAAAAAATATTCCGAGCAATGCGCCGCTGGCGACGACCCGCCATTTAACCAGAGCCGAAACTGCCTGCGACAGCAGTGCGAGCAGCAGGATCCAGACAACGCTGCAGAGAAAGATCGCGTTGGCAATCCAAAGGTTACGGACAAACCAGCCCGCGCCTTCGAGGTAGGCCTGAAAACAAAACAACAGCAATTGCGGTATCCAGGTGATTGCCGAAAGCAGGATCAAAAGCACAGACATCTTCCCCAGCACATACTCGGCGCGGGTAAACGGGCGGCACAGGTAAAGCGGCAGCGCGTTGTTGCGGAGGTCGCGCGCTACCAGCGGTGGTCCGATCAGCAAGGTAACGAAAAAGGCCAAGCTGGCTTGGATGCTAACGAAGGTCTGAAAGAAAAACTCATCAATCGGAAGCAGCTCCCGCACGTTTACCCTCAGAATGGCCAGCGCATTCACATTGTGATGGAGGTAAATAAGAATCGCCTCGACCAGTAACGGCAGAAAGCAGATAAGGAAAAAACCCGTGAACAATTTCGAGTTGAACACGTCGCGGAATGCATGGCGCGGAATTATCAGGAAGCGGCTCCATTCGGGAGTCAACTTGCCCAGGTACTGCTTGTAAGTTTGCTCATAGACCGCCATGGCCGTTTTCCATCGCTTTCAAGAAGATGTCTTCCAACGAATCGCGTTTGTAACTCAAGCGCCGGATTTGAATGTCCTGCTCGGCGGCAATGCGATAGAGATCGCGCACCTCTATGCCCTCAGGTAAGACGACCTTGACGCGAGTGTCGCTGCTCAATGCATATTCACAGCCGAGCGCGCTAAGCGCTGAGGCAAATTTGTGCTGGTCGCCGCGCGTCTCCAGCATGAGGAACTTGCGATTTGCTTTTCGCTCCTCTTCCAAATTGCAGTAAACAGCAAGCCGGCCATCCTTGAGAATCAGGATCTCTTCGCAACATTCCTCCACGTCGCGCAACAAATGCGAAGATAAAACGATGTGCGCTTTGCCGCTGTCGCGTATCTCGCGCACCAACCGGATCATGCGTGCACGGGCCGGCGGATCCAGTCCGTTTGTTGGCTCGTCAAGAAAAATCAAACGAGGACCATGCACGATTGCCTGGGCCAGCTTGGCCAATTGCTTCATGCCGAGCGAATACGTATCGAGACTGCGGTACCGGGCTTCACCGAGACCTACGTAAAAAAGCGCTTCATGGGCGCGCTCGAGCGCTGCTTCGGAAGGCAGCCCCGAGAGTTCGGCCATTAAGCGCACGAAACGCACAGCACTCATCTTCGCAATGAATGAATCGCGTTCCGGCATATAGCCTATCAGCGAGCGAATTTGCTTGGCGTCCGTAGTGATGTCGCGGCCAAAGATGTGTGCAGTGCCCGACGTAGGCGGATGAAAGCCCAGCAGTGTATGAATCAGCGTTGTCTTGCCGGCGCCATTCGGGCCCAGCAGGCCAATGGCCCGCCCGCGCAGCTCGCGGTTCAAGTTTTGCAGAATGGGACGTTTGCCGAATCGCACGCTCAGGTCGTTGAGATCGATGACCGGGGCGAAGTTCGCAGGATTTAGGCTTGCAAGTTCGAGGGTCTGTTCCGCTAGTGCCATGCTGCTGACTCTATCTTGCTGTTCTGATAATTCCAAACAAAGCCGAGACCAAATGCCGTACCCATCAGGACGAATGCGCTGATGAATGCAAACGCTTCCGGCGCTGCTAAAGTTCTGCCAATCGCTAAAATTCCGATCAGAAAAACCGGCAAATTGATTACAAAGGCTGATGCGAGCGGGAATAGCGCAGCCGGGCGGCAGCCGCCAAGCCGTTTCCGCAACCAGAACAGAAAGGGAGCATATGCGAGCGAGAAAAGCAGTGCGGTGATAACAAGGGAAATGAGGGTGACGCCTTTAGCGCTCTCGGCGCTCAATGGTTCGCCCTCAACAATCAAGAACGTGAGCAAAAGGGCCGCAAGCCCGAGCAGCCACGACCCGAGTGAAATAGATACAAGTTTCATATTGGTAAGGTGAATCAGGGGTGTCGGGTGCCAGGTGTCGGTTTTGGCGTACGCCGACACCTGGCACCCGACACCCGGCACCCCGTCGTTCTTACTTCTGTTTCAGACCGCGCTGAAGTACGTGTTGAATCTCCAGCGAGTTTGGCATCCCAAAAAGAGTTGCCGGACTCAATCCGAAGGGTCCACCGTCGGTGTTGGCAGCGAACGTTATGTTGTCGCCTTGGGCATAGGCGTAAGCCAACGTGGGCGCCATGTTTGCGGCCATCGTTTTGATTGCTTCTTGCTGTGCCTGCGGCATAGCCCCGGAGTTGGCAACCCGTTCGGCAAACGGTTGCACCAGCGGCGCCAGGTTCTGGTAAAAGAGTGCTGAGAAATTCGCGTTGCCATCTGTTGGAAGTCCCGCCGTGAAGCGCGCCGAGCGCAGCAGGCTGTAACCCGATTCCTGTGAACGAACCGACCGCTCGACCATGGCGCGGCTCGGGCCCATCACTACATAGCCATTGATGTAGGTGTAATTTACTTCGACACCAAAGTCCGCGGACTTCAGCGTGTAGTAAGGGCGTCCGCCAATATCAGCGCGGTCCCACACCAGTCCCGCCTTGCCGAACTTGGCAGCCTCTTTGTTCACTTCCACGACCAGCCGTTCCAGCGTCTGTTGCAGATGCGCTGAATCATTGACCTCAAACACCATCTTCCACGACGGGGTCGGCAGAATTGGACCATCAATCGCAAAGGCAAACTCGCCACCCAGCGGTGCGGCTATGTCTTTACGGATGTCCAGCCCGTGAGCTGCTTGCTGCTGGTCCAGGTTCTTCTTCAGTTCAGGAGAAACCGTTTCCATCACGCCTAACAGATCGTCAACCAACCTCACCGGGTCCTTAACGACAAAGCCTGCCACCAGATTCGCGTCTGGCGAAATGTATTCGAGCGAGCCCATCGGTCCAGGCGCGGCCAGCCACGAAGGAATGCCGTGCTGCGCGTCGTTGAAAGAAAGCGAAGCCCGGGTGTGGGTCTTGCCGTCGGTCTCATTTGAATCGAGCACGAGATACTTGACGCTCAACACACCCAGCTTGTTAAGCGCTTCTTCATGACGCGCTGCATTGACGTTTTTTTTGCTGTGCTCAGCTTTGGCTTGCGCGACGATGCTTTCCAGATTCGCCGCCACGACCAAACCTGCGCCCTGCTTGTAAACCTCGGCAATTCGGTTATGGAAAGGACTGGAGGCGAAGCTGTTTGTGCCGCCCTTTTGAACCACGTTCGCGAGCCTTTGCACCTGCGGCAAATCAGGACTTGCCGCGAATAAGTCATTCTGAATCCAGACGAAGAGCTGTTTTTTTCCTTTTTCACCGGAAGCGGTCGCTGTCAAAGGATCATCAACGAACCGGATGTCGGGTCTATCTGTTGTTTTGCCCGCAAACTTCGCTATCTGCTGCTCGAGAAATGGGCGAAAGCCGTTCGCGTTTTTCAGCTCCGCCAGCACCACAGGCGCTCCGGGTTCATGGTTCTCGTCCAGTGAAACCGACACTGCGATTTCATCACCCAGGTAATCACCAAATTCGCGAATTGAATTGATGACCTGGTCTACGTTGGGACCGTGATGCCCAGACTGCTCTTTCGCCCACCACTCCTTCAATGCCGCATTCTGGCTCATGCGTTCCTGCATGATGCGGTGCGACTCGACAATCGTAGACGTCAGGTTTGGCAACGCGGCATAAACGATCGTGCTCTCAGGCATTAGATCCAACAAGCGAGTTGAATTACGGACGCCGGGGAGCGGCACCTGGCTCAATTCCTTGTTGAG
>JBPCLZ010000200.1:0-36092 GCA_051002775.1 Pyrinomonadaceae bacterium
GTAACAATCGATCAAAATCGCATCGCAGGGTCATCTAAACTTCGCAGTTACAACGCGGATCGAACGAAAATGATTACGACGAAGATGAAACTGCTCCAATTCATCGGTTTTTCAGCAGCCTGCTAGACGCGCCGGGACTGGGGACTGGCTCCAGCAATTCAATTGGAACGATCCAGAGGCGACGAACGAACTTCAAACAATGGGCAACGGCAAGTGGGGTGAGAGTCTCTGGCGACTTCTTGTGGTTTTCGCGGATATCTGTGATTAAGACCACGAACGGTGACCAATTGCGCACGGATGTCGCAGGGGATAATGTAGCAGGATCGGGTGCCACTCCCACTTCGTGGAACCTACAGTAGAGAATCTGGTTACTGGAGGAGGGTAGAAGTGAAGAATCTCTTGCTCATCAACATGGCACTCCGATTTCGTAAATACTTGTGGTTTCTAATTGCCGTCTTGGGCCTTGGACCTGCCCTTGCGACAAACCCGATTGATTCTTTCGGGGCCGCGCAACGAACTCAGGAGACTATGCAATCCACTCAAAGAAGCGAAATAGAAAGCCTACGCGACGTCATCAGAAATGAGCGTCTTCGCAGGGAACAACCAAAGCAGGTGATAGCAGCCATCAAACGACTGGGTGAGTTGAAAGCGGCATCGGCAGTGGATGACCTAGTCAACCTTTTGACGTTTAGGCAAACGTTCGACTTCGAGACGAAAGATGCTATCAACGAGATTCGGCTCATCACTCCGGGCGATCGCTATCCTGCCACGAGCGCTTTCTTTCAGATAGGAAGACCATCTCTGCCTGCACTGATCAAGGTAATTGAGGCGCACAAGGCCGGTTCGATTGAGAGCGAGAACTCGATTTATGCCGTTACGGGAATTTTTCGAGAGAACTTGAGCGAAGGAACAGCGTATCTCAGAAATGCAGCGGCCAAATCTCCGAGGCGTTTCGGGTCCCAGCGACTTCTAACAGCAGCGTCCCGCATAGAGGAGATGGCTAGGAAATCGGGAAAGTAACAACAGGATCACCACTCGGTAATTGAAAAAACTCTGCTCATTTGGTTGTGAGGGACTGCTACCAGCCCTAAGTCACATCATCGCCAGCTGCGCCAACGTCATAACGACGGAAGATGCGAGAGCATGGCTCGGAACATCTTCGGTAGCGAGGCTCATAACAACACCCGTGTCACTATCCCCGTAACAAACTACGCGATAACCAAACGCCGGATGAAAGCGGTCAATACCATTCCATTGGACGCAACAACTTTATTGGTCGGCTGATGGGAGCGAGGATCTCACCTTGATCGGACGCGCCGAACAGGTCGATGTAGCACATGGGTTGAGTAGCACCTCCGCCTGCCAGTTGTGTTGTCCAGCTAGCTTCTTCGATGGGGCGTGTAACCCCAGCAGTGCGGTTGGCGTGCCTGGCGATACCACTCAATTCACGGCCACCCAGCGAAAACAAGACTGTAACGGCAACATCTTAGCCCCAGTCGTGGTTGCTTCTCCAAACTGGAGCAGCACAAATACGGCGGTGGCAACGGTCAACACCACTGGTCTAGCGACAGCTCAAAGCCCTGGGACGGGAAACATCCAAGCCAGTTGGGAGATCTTCTATTCGAACCCGGACAGTGGCTGTGCGTGCCGGGACACTTGCAGCCCTACCGCCCGATGCTGTGTCAGCAGCTCTGACACCTTCATTGCTGAGGCGCTCTGTGATGTGTCGGATAATGCGGTAACCTTCAAAACAGCCCGTATCGGTGGAACTACGGCCAACTTTGACTTCTTACGAAGGGCCGTAATTAATCTCCCTGCAGGCGCATTTGCAGACGGGATCTGTCACAACTTCGTGAACTTCACATGTGTTGTGAGCTTCAATCTGCCGGATGATGCCGTGGCTTTATCTTCATCCCGGAGCTCCATTCGATGCGTAGCGGGTGGTGCTGACCGGGAGTGCGACTGGTTCATCAACGTTGGTAATTTCCAGAATATTAACCTCAGCGTTATTCCAAAGTCTGGAGAGATGGCTATCAGCATGCACCGTCGGACAACGTCGGGTCCAAACGTGGCTCCGTCGATTAACGTCACCGTCGCAGGGGATTACCCAGCCGGTACCTTCAGCACTGTCGGAGTTGTATATATCAACTGTCCATAAAAGCCAGGAGGAGACGATGCGATATGTTACCACCGCTTTGTTTGTCCTGCTCGTTTGTATGATAAGACTTGCTGACTGTCAGGAAAGCAAGCAGAAACGGCGCTCAGTGATTGTGCCACCAAATGCTGTGCTAACAGTGATTGCGAATCAGCCAGATTGTCCCTTGAAGTTTGAGAGCGCGACGATTGTTGCGTACCTAGATGGAGGTGGGGGCGAGGTTTATCAACTGCGCAATCAAGGGGCTAAGCCGATACGAGCTTATAGGATCGCCGCCTGGAATTCGGCCGGAACCGGTTTTATGACAGATTGGCCTAGAAGAACGACCAGCGAGCGCCTGATGCCCGGCCAGACCTCGCCACTTCCTGGAGAAGAAACATGCGTTGAAGTCATTCCGCTCACAGAGGAGTTGTACAAAAAGTTCAACTTTTATGGCCCGATGAAGGCAGTGGAGGTCTTCATGGTTGTGCGAGTCGAATTTGCGGATGGCTCTGTTTATTCTGACGAATCAACCTTCAAAGCGCTTCAGGACTATTTTGAAAAGGTCGGTGCGAGAGTGGTTGTCAACTAAAAGTTATCGCTTAGCACCGGTTGCTTAATTCAAAACCCGGTAGTTTTCGCTTGCGGTCGAGAGATTATGCAGCACAACCAAATCACTAACGCGTGTTTTGTGCTTTTCTCTGCAATAGCTGGCGTGACTGGTCAACAGGACTCGTCATTGAAGGCGTCGGGAAACCGCGTAGTGAGCAGCAGGGAAATCGAGATTGAGTTCAAGGGTAGTAGAAGCTTTACCAGCCAGCAATTACTTGCTGTGCTCAAAGAAGCTAGCGGGCAGTACAAGCCCACTTGCGTGCCTACAGAGGACAACTACAAAGCCGAACATTTCGCATTTTGTCTGAGACGCGTGCAGAATTTTGTTGCTAGCCGTGGCTATTTGCAGGCGCGGGTCAGTGAACCCCTATTGGAAAGTCAAGTTGACGGCCCGAGACTGGTGGTGACGCTAGATGAAGGTGTGCTTTATCGTCTGGGGCAAATCAAGATTGTTGGGTCAAGTCTTTTTACACCAGAACAATTAATATTGATGCTTGACCTCAAGAGAGGTAACATTGCAGACGGTGAGATTATCGGCGAGTGGCTCTATCAACGGATAAAGAAAGTCTATGCCAATCTGGGATACATACAGTTCACGGCGGAGCCTGAACCGGAGTTTCACCTCAATTCTGAAGGAGCGCGAGAAGGCGTCGTAAACCTCATTGTGACTATCGAAGAAGGCAGACTTTTCATAATTCGCACAATCAAGTTTGAAGGAAATGCAACAACTCCGGAAGACATCTTACGCCGTCAGATGTTGGTGCGGGAGGGCGAAGCGTTCAACGAAGAACTATTTCAAGAAAGCATAAAGCTGCTGAATCAGATGGAATTGTTCGCACACATTGACCCAGATAAGAATGTAGATTTTAGAACTGACAACGAAAGTTCGGCGTTGAATATAACGATCCATGTTAAGCAGAGACCTCATTGAGGCATGATCTTCTAAGGTTCGACAAGCCAGAATTTCGGTAGTGGCCTAACTTGTTCAAATTAGGCCCCTACCGACAATCCATGAAGGAGAGAAGTGGCAAGCTATTGAGTCATAATGCACGAACGATCTCAGTTGAGAGGTAAATCTATGTGCCGTCCGACAATTCGCCTAAATCTCTTACTTCTAATCTGCTTTGTGGCGGTCGCCGCTGCCAACGCTCAAACAACCGAACAGCAACCAACTCTCACAGCCGAGCAGTACGTGCAAGAAGGCAATAAGTACGCAAGAGAGAAACAATATGACAAGGCCGTCGATGCTTTCAGACTCGCTATCAAGCTCAGCCCTAACTTAGCCGCCGCATACCATGGGCTTGGGAGTGCCTACGTAAACATGGAAAGAGTGGGTGATGCTTTGGAGCCGATGAAGACGGCCGTGCGTCTAGATCCGAACAACTCGGTCGCGCACCTTAATCTTGGCATCACCCTCGCATCCCTTCGACGCCCCGACGAAGCCATGACCGAGCTGAACGAGGCGAAGCGACTCAATCCAAATGACGCGCGTATTCATCTCGAAATCGGGAATGTCCTACATAACAGTTTCGGGAGGATTCAGGATGCTCTAGCCGAAGACCTCGAAGCTCGTCGGCTGAATCCCAGTGTGCCAGCTATCCATCATAATATCGGGCTCATGTTGATGCGACTCGGCAGATTTTCTGAAGCCGTTGCGCCTTTCGAAGAAGCGCTCCGGCTAAACCCTCAATACCGCAACGCGAGATATTTTCTGGCAGACGCCTACACCAAGACTCGTAAATATGACAAAGCCATAGACTCATGGACCAAGTTCCTTGAGCTAGTCCCTAATGGTCCGGACGCGTTAACGAACCGATCATGGACATATCTCTATGAAGGAGGGCACGGTCGGGAAGCCGCGGCCGACGCGCGGACATTTCTCGATGTACATGGATGGCAGAAAACGACTTCACCTTATCTCGCGATCATGGCGAACCTTAGCTATCGTGAGGCGGGAATGAACGAGGAGGCGCAGGCGATTCTCGAAGAAGCCACCAATAAGATTAAGACCAGGGGTTGGCCATACAGTATCATCCGCTATCTGAAGGGCGAGGTTGGCGCTGATGAACTGCTACAGTTGGCCACAGACAACGATAAGAAGACCGAGACTCACGCCTACATGGGAATGGATCTATTGCTAAAGGGTAAGAGCGATGAAGCGCGGACACACTTTGAGTGGGTGAAGGAGTACGGCAACAAGCGCTTCTTCGAGTATCCGCTCGCCATTGAGGAACTAAAGCGGTTGGGATAGCGACCGGTTAGAAAAGTACCTCACAACTTTCCCGAAGTTCGAACCAATAGTGTCGCCAGCGGATCAGGGCAGCTATTCGTAACGCTCGCTAATTAATTTCAATCGCTGTTATTCTTCTATCCAATTGACTGCAATCATATCTTACGGCTCGATCAATCCAAAGTTTCCGTCCTTGCGTTTGTAAAGCACACCGATGCGATCAGTATCGGCATCGCGAAAGAGGACGAATTGATCCGTCTGCGAAGTGAGACTCAGTGCCGCCTCTTCGGCGGTCATTGGTTTAATGGAATAACGGCGCGCGGCAATAATGCGGGGCGGCCGCGGTGTAGCTTCCAACTGCTCGTCGGGACTAGGAGCTACTTTTGCGGTAGACCGAGCGCCTTGCTTACGATCAATAGTCTTCTCCTTGAGCTTCAGGGCCTGCTTTTCAATCTTCGCTATCGCTCGCGTCAAGGCCATGTACATATCGGCGTTGGCATCTTTTGCAGTTAACGTGTGATCGCGCCAGTGGACGATCAGCTCACCGATTTGGCGGTTCTTTTCTACTTCAATGATGACATGCGTCCAGGCAGTGGTGCCGTTAAAAATGTGCTCCAGTTTTTTGAAATGATCTTCTACATGCTTGCGAATTCCGGGCGAAACTTCTACGTGGCGTCCTGTGTACTCAAACCTCATGATGGCGGTTCCCTTCTTACGCCTGTCGATACAGTAATCCTTGCCGGACGTCGAGCCTGTCCGGTTAGCAGTTGAGTCAGGGGGCAAATGCTGGTCGAACGTGCAAAGTGATCAGGCATTTAGACCACGGCCCGACGCTCGCGCGATCCCGGAATGCTCATCTGGTCGCGGTATTTGGCCACGGTCCGGCGCGATAATTTGATGCCGTCTTTAGCTAAAATCTTTACCACTTGATCGTCTGTGATAGGACTGTGCGAATCTTCTTCCTCGATAAGTTTCTTAATCTTTAGTTTAATAATTCGCGTAGAAATCTCTTCGCCGTCTTCATTCATCATGCCTTCGGTGAAAAATCGACGCAGCTCGATGACGCCCTGGGGCGTATGCGCATATTTTCGATTAACCACCCGCGATACGGTGGAAAGATGCATGCCGATGTCTTCAGCAATGTCTTTCAACATCATCGGCTTGATGTACTGCACACCTTTATCCAGAAACTCCTGCTGCCGGTGTACGATCGATTCCACCACTTTATAAATCGTCTGCCGCCGGTGCTCGATGTTGCGCAGCAGATCGACCGCCGAACGCATCTTCTCGCGAATGAAACTTTTTGTTTCATTGCTAACATCTGTTTGCCCCAGCATCTGCTGGTATTGTTGGCTCACGCGCAGCCGCGGACTTCCGTCGTCGGCGAAATAGATGATGTATTCCTCATCATTCTCGTCAAGTTTTTCAATGTAGATTTCGGGCGCGATAAGCACCGGTTCTTCTGAAGAGTAGCGCCGGCCCGGATAGGGATCGAGCGTGCGAATGAATTGTAGTTCTGAAAGCAACGTATCGACGTCAACACCGATCTGCTTGGCCAAGTGTGGCAGCTTGTGCTGTTGCAATTCTGCCAGATGTTCACTAATTAACCGGGCGGCTAGTCGATCGTTTTCACCACGCACCTCGAGCTGTACCAGTAAACATTCCCTGACATCACGCGCGCCGCAACCAACCGGGTCGAGATGAAGCACGGCCTGGCGTGCTGTTTCCACTAACTCCTCGCTCCAGCCGCCCATTGCCGCAATCTCTTCGTTGGTAGCATTGAGGCGACCATCGGCATCAAGATTTCCAATTACACTGACAGCGGCATCGCAAACATTTTCTTCGACGGGACTCATATGGAGTTGCCATTCCAGATGATCCGCTAACGACGGCGGCCGCGTTAGAAACTGTTCAAATGTAGGTGCATCTTCCTTGTATTCGATTTCCTGGGTCTTGTAACCAGGATCGAGATAGTCCTGAAACTCTCTGCCAAAATCTATCTCTTCAAATGGATCGCGCGGGCCTTCATCTGGGTTTGCATCATCGCCGGCCAGCTCTTCGCCATGCTCCATGCTTGCGGATTCGGAGGTCTCGCCTTCAACTTCCCCGGCGAGCGACGGCAAAGGTCCGGTGTCGCTGGAGCCGTTGGATGAAGGATTGCCCAACTCCGTTTCCACAGCCTCGACTGACTGTTGATCAGGCACCGCGCCCGGATCGGCACTTGTTAAATGATCGAGAATCTTCTCGGCGAGTTCCTGAGCCTCTTCCTGGGTCGCCACTTCCTCCAGCACCGGATTCTCGAGCAACTGCTGCTGAATGAGATCAGTCAGCTCGAGGGTAGTCATCTGCAACATCTCGATGCGCTGCCGCAACTGCGGCGTCAACACGAGTCGTTGAGAGAGGCTGGTAGTTAGTTTAAGAGACATTTCTCAGGTAAATCATCTTTATGTCTGATTGTTATTGCGATTGAAAAGCGCAGGGAGATTATACTCGATTAGACGCGGTTTGCGCCCAACTGAGTTTACATGCGGAATTTTTCGCCGAGATAAAGGCGTCGCACTTCCGGGTCTTCTGTCAACTGTCGCGGAACACCTGACCGGAATATTCGCCCATCAGCCATAATGTAGGCACGGTCCGTGACACCGAGAGTTTCCCGTACATTATGATCTGTGATCAAAATGCCGATGCTTCGATTGCGTAAATAAAGTATGACATTCTGAATGTCGTCAACCGCTTTGGGATCAATGCCGGCAAAAGGCTCATCAAGCAGGATATACTGAGGTTCAGTTGCCAGGGCGCGCGCGATTTCTGTTCGCCTTCTTTCACCCCCTGAGAGCGCATCCCCACGAGTATTGCGAACGTGAGCGATGCCGAATTCTTCCAACAATTCCTCCAGCCGAGTTAGTCGCTCACGCCTTCTCAGACCCATTGTCTCGAGCACTGCCAGAATATTTTGCGCTGCAGTCATTTTCCGAAAGATGGACGGCTCCTGCGGAAGATAGCCCAGGCCGAGGCGCGCGCGCAGGTACATCGGTAGTTTCGTTACGTCGCGTTCCCCGAGACTGACTACCCCTGCATCGGGACGCTCGAGGCCCACAATCATATAGAACGTTGTCGTCTTGCCGGCGCCGTTTGCCCCGAGCAAACCAACAACTTCACCCTTCTCCACGTGCAAACTAACGTTATCGACTACACGACGCTTGCCATACGCCTTTTGTAATTGGAATGCTGCCAGGGCCGAAGCGGAGGGAGTATCACTTGCTCCCGGTGCGGTACTGGGATTGGCGGCCGTACGCTCGTTGAGGTTAATTGCGATACTCACAGCTTCCGTTCGAATGCTCATAGTGTCAGCACGACAGTACCGGAATAAAATCTACACACGTCAAATTATTGCTTCTTTACTTTGTGGGTCGATCTCACGCGACCCGGCGACTGTGTGCCTCTTGCATCATCGGCGATGACTCTACCGTCTCGCATGTAGACGGTCAAACGACCGCCTTCAGTACTGCCCTTCTCGGTATCTTCCACGCGCGCGGGACTGCCTGTTAGGATTGCAACCTCGTCAGCCGACGTATATTGCAGCCAGTTGCCGGTACCTTTGCGATTCGGCTGCGTCAAGACAACGTTACGCTGCGCGATCGTTTTTTCAACTTCGCTCGAGTCTCGCAAAAGATAAACATCCGCGACCCCGCCGGTGAGTCGATCAGTGCCCTGTCGAATGTCAACACTCCCTTCATAATGGAGCGTGCGGTTCGGATCGGAATATGACATCGAATCGGCGGCGGCGAACACCGGAATCGTGCTGCTGGCGCCTTCCGTCCGGCGACGCGCGTTGTAAAGGGCGCTTTGCACGTGGCCCTCTGCCGTCATCTTCTTATCATTAGTATAGATCGTCAGCTTGTCGGCACGAACGAAATTGTCATCCTGCCAAGCGCGGGCATTTCCAGTGTAAATCGCGATGCCGCTGTCCCGACGAAATTCACCTTTATCGCCAACGATGTAAATCGGGCTCTTTACTTTGGAGAACGGCACGGCGCCGTTTGTTTGTTCCTGGCTGTAATAGGTTGTCGAGGTTTTGCCACGACTGTAGGAGACATTATTGGTCAGGTCTGAATCCAGCTCAGGAGCTTTCGTGCGAGCACGGGAATCCCAGACCGTCGGTTCGCCGCCTCGCAAGCGAATAGTGTTGTCCGAAGCAGTGAATGAGATAGTCGACGCCACGCCATTTCGATCATTCTCATTAAACTTTGCGTCGCCCTGGGCGTCCATCCGCTCAACGTCCTGAGTATCTTTGACAAAGACGGCCACCATTTTTTGCGAGGTCAGCACACGAGTCCCTCGAGCGGTGCCTGACTGTACCGGTTCTATAACAGCCTTGGCGCCGCCGGAGGCTGTGAAAGTGCGTGCGAAATTTCCAGTTTCGAAGAAGTCGCAATCGATTCTCGGTGCGGTCAAAGTTTTCTTGTCTGTCTGTGCATTCTTAAGTACGGGATCGACGAACAATTCTGCGTTTCCTACCGCCTCAGCTTGTTGCAGATCGCGGCCAGTGATGTGCCAGATAAGTTTGACGGTGTCCGCCGTCAAGCGCTTGTTTGCGGCGCGGGGATCGTTTGCTTTGGATTTTGGCGCAGACAAATTGATGACTGAACGTCCTTCGGTGCGCATTTGCTTCAGCAGACTCCGGTCGCCCTGCGCCTGGAACAGGACTTCAATCAAACTTGCGCCTGTTAGCTGGAGATCTGAATCGGCGTCGAGAGTCTTCGCTTTGGCATCGCGCCTCGCCACGGCCCGCTCCAACCGCTGATCTTTGTCGAAAAAGAAATCCATATCAGCGGAATGGACCTCGGCAGAGCGGCCTTGCTCCATCGAGCGTAGATAAGCGTTCGTACGCACGTCTACCTGTTGAATTTTTTTCTGCGGGTTAAGGGTGACATACAGATTCTCGCCGCTCATCAGGTCGCGGTCCTGTTCCGCAGTTACGCCGCCGGCAAACACCAGTTGCATGGTCTCCTGCTGGAAAGACGCCTGGGCTGAGCGAATTGTGACCGGGCGCGAGCGGCTGGAGGCTGGTTTTAGATTCGGATCCTTCAACGCTTCGGGCGCTACGGTTATTTCCACGTCCTTCTTCAGATCTAATTTCTTCGATTTAGAAAAAACAATGGCGCCGGTTGAGTGTCCGGAAATATTTTCACGCTCGAAAGAGATCGGCGCATCCGTGTTGGCAACTTCATTATTCTGGTCGTAAGCGATCGACTCGGTATTAACTTTCAAAGCGTCTTTCGTTTCTACTTTAACGCTGCCCAGGAAAGTAATGATGGCGTTTTGCTGATCATAAATCGCCTTGTTAGCGCTGATCTGATCAGGCTTATCGCCCACCGGCGGATAGACGGACAGATTTACTTGATCCAGCTCGTGATGACCATCCGAAAATGTGATGTCGCGCGCGGCTTTCACCAACAGGTAGAGACGGCCGTCCTTCATGACGCGCTGCTCATAGCCCTCGGTGATGCCAATGACTTCTTTGGAAAGCTCCGGCGCCTCGCCCTTCAGTCGGAAAGGTTTATTGTTGCGCAGGCGATAGTAGGAAACGGCTACAAAAACTACGGCCGCAACGAGAATGAGCAGCGCCGTGGCACGCGCAACCAGCGGAGCGCGCGCGCGCAACCCGATGGCAATCGCTCTTTTTCGTGTAATTTCTTGCATTGATTAAGAAGCAGACAGCAAACAGATAACGGCAAACAGCCGGCACTTTAGATGCTGAAATCCAAAGTCTTTCATTCCACTATGGTTCAAAACATTTATTTCTTTGCTGTTCACTGTCTGCTGTTTACTGTTTGCTGTTTACTACTCTCACATCCTGCACTGACAACTGCAAAAACGTTTCGCCATTCCATTTGCTTGTCTCAATCGTGTAAACCATTTCAACGCCATTCTTCAACGCCAACGCCTGTTCCGCGCCGTTCCACCAGATAGTCTCAAGCGGCCGGCCTTGTGGCCCACGCACGCTTAGCTTCAGATGACGTTCACCAATTAGACGCGGTTCGCCAACGATGCACAAGTTGCGCGCTAAAAATGCCGGCCGGGGGTTGCCCGCGCCATACGGTTCAAGGTCTTTTAGTTCTGAAACCAATTCAAAACTGATCTCCTCAGTGGGCAACTCGGCATCAATATTCACACACGGCTGTAGATCTTCGGTTGTTAAATGATCGCAAGCGTGCTGATTTAATCTGCGACGAAATGCGTCAATCCGATCGCGCCTCAATGTGATGCCTGCCGCATGCGAGTGGCCGCCAAACTTGTCAAACAAATCCGAGCAGGACGTCAACCCGTTAAGCAAATGATAGGGTTCAATACTGCGCGCGGAGCCGTGGGCGACATCACCTTCCAGCGAAAGAACGACACAGGGACGATTGATCCGTTCGGAAATCTTAGAGGCAGCAATACCAATGACGCCGCGATGCCAGCCTTCACCGGCGATGACAGCTACGTAGGAATGTGCCGCATTCTGCGTGGCGGATTCCAGCTCCTTAATGGCTAGTTCAACAATCTGTCGCTGTACTTCCTGCCGCTCCTGATTGCGCGTATCGAGATGCGTTGCCAATCGTTTTGCTTCCGAATGATCGCGAGTGCTGAAAAGCTCGACTACCGCGCGCGCGGCATCCATCCTTCCGGCCGCGTTGATTCTCGGCCCAAGGCGAAAACCAATATCGTATGCAGTCATGCCGCTGCCATCGCCGCAACCGCAAACTTCCATCAGCGCGCGCAGGCCCGGGTTCGTCGCTTTAGCCAGGTCGTGAAGACCGAGTGCGACAATGGCCCTGTTTTCCCCTGTTAATTTCGCAACATCAGCAACAGTTCCGATAGCGACGATTTTCAGGAAAGCGTTAACCTGCGAACCGCGGTCACGTTCACGAAACAAAGCATCAACAAGCTTGAAAGCCACGCCGACGCCGGCCAGATTCTTGTCGGGATAACTGCAACCCTTCTGGTTTGGATTGAGAACAGCGTAGGCCGGCGGCACGCCCTCGCCTTCGTCGGGCAGATGATGATCCGTGATGATGACATCGAGACCGTTATCGCGCGCCCAATAAAGTGGATCGTGCGCACGAATCCCACAGTCGACGCTGATTACAAGTTTGTAGCCTTCGGCCGCCGCCTTTTCGAGCGCCGGTTGTTGAATGCCGTAACCTTCTGTGAAACGATGCGGAACATGAAAGCCAGTTCGCGCGCCTAACAATTCCAGGGCGCGCAGCAGAACCGCCGTTCCCGTCGTCCCGTCAACGTCATAATCGCCGTAAACAAGAATCGGCTCGCCTGCATCGATGGCTTTCAGCAAGCGCGATACAGCCTCCCGAACGCCTTTCATTAAGTACGGGTCGTGTAGTTGGCCGTGAGAAGGTTTAAGAAACTTCCGCGCTGAGGGTTCATCAGCGCAGTCGCGAGAGATCAGTAAGGACGCAATTGTGGGCGAAACATCAAGAGCGCGAGCCAGCGAGTCGACCTGTTTCGCATCGTGCTCGCAAACAATCCAACGCTTTACCGTCATGTGAGGATTATCACTTCGTGTTACTTATTCGGCAAACCACCCGTCTTCGTCCAGCAGTTTGACGCCAATTCGCCGGCGACCATCGAGCTGATCCGTCCACGATCCGTTGACTTCAGCATCGAGTTCCGAACCGAACGGCGGCGTTAGTTTTACAATTGCTCCCACCGGCACTTCTGCATCCAGGATAATCGTGGCGCCACCCCGACTGATCTTCACGGCCTGCGCTTTAACATTAAATGGGTCGCCGTTGACAGTTTTGCCTTCGACCTCAAGAGCAAATTCCACCGGAACTCGCGGACTGCGCGGACGCTGGGAAGGCACAACCGCGCCTCGCGGGTCTTTTTCATTCATTAAACTCACCGCCCTTTTGCGATTGATGGAGACCCCGAAATGTCGGGTCGGGGAGGAAGAGGGGCAAAACAGTTTACCTGAATTTCAAAACCTTTTGGTAGCCCTTTAATTCTGGAACCGTTGCAAATGATTTCCATAAGTTCTAATTATGAACTTGCGGAAATGTATCCGCCAACCAAACCGGCCATGATCAGACCGCCAAGCACCAAGCGGTACACGATGAAAACGCCGGTCGAATGCGTTCGCAGAAAGCTAAGCAAAAACCAGATTGATGCATAACCAATAACCCCCGATACCACGGTCGCAATCACCAATGGCAAAAAGCTCGCGTCCGGAAGTTTGTGCATTGCTTCCTTGAGTTCGAGCAGTCCGCTAGCGGCAATCGCTGGGATAGACAGCAGGAAAGAGAATCTAGCGGCTGTTTCGCGCGTTTCGCCTACGAATAGACCGCCCATAATCGTCGAGCCTGAACGGCTTGAGCCCGGAATCAGCGCCAGGACTTGAGCAAAACCCACAGCAAGTGCGTCGCCGATGCCAAGCTCTGTTATCCCGCGGTTCTTTTTACTGACTACTTCCGCCACTGCCAGAAGGACCGCGATGACAATCATCATCGTGGCGATCACCCAAAGATTTTTGGTGAACGTTCCTTCGATTTGTCGTTTGAATAACAAACCTACGACCGACACCGGAATCGATCCAATAATTACCAGCCAACCCAACCATGCATCCTGCGATAGTTTGCCGCGTCCAAATTGAGGTCGCCGCAGGCCCTCCTCGTCCACGGAAGCAGAATTGCTGCCGGCAAGCGCACAACTTAGCAACGCCACATGATCAACGGTGAACGCGCGCGAAATCTTGACGATGTCACGCGCGAAATAAAGCAGCACGGCCAGCAGGGTTCCCAATTGGATAACCGCAATCGTCGCAGTAGTCTGCTCGGCTCTAAGGGTCGCATCCGCGCCCGCATACAATCCGACCAGCCGTGACGCGAGTACCAGATGTGCGGTCGAGCTTATGGGAATGAATTCGGTTAACCCCTGGACAATTCCGAGGATGATGGCTTGCAAGATAGTCATGAAGGCTTGGTTGTATGCACCTGGTGATTGGTCTTGGGATTTTGGTCCTTGGTTTTTGGCCTTTGGTCATTGGCCTTTGGTCTTTGGTCTTTGGGTTTGGCTACGCATAGGCCCACAGTTGGTCTGACCTACTCAATCCAAAGACCTAAAACCAAAGCCCGCTTTTACTCCCTAAACGAATTCTTCCGCGAAATTCGATCGTACATCCAAATCGGCATGATCATCCCGGCGCGCACGATCGTTGCCAGTTGCCAGGGAAAAGCGTAGGACTTCTTCCGTTTCTCGATCGCACGCACAATTTTCTGCACCGCGTCGTCGAGTTCCATCAAAAAAGGCATCTGCGCTTCCCTGCCGGCAGTTAACGGCGTTTTGATGAAACCTGGATGAATGATAGTTACTGCAATGCCTTTCGGTTCCAAATCGAGTCGCAAGCTTTCAAAGAACGCAGAAAGGGCGGCTTTGCTGGCGCAGTATGCAGCCGACTTGGGCAGTCCGCGGTAAGCCGCCAAACTCGATATCGCAACCAAATGTCCCTGTCCGCGCGCCAGCATTTGCGGTAAGACCGCCGCCACACTGTTCACCGCTCCGACCACATTGACGTTGATAACCTCGGAAACTTCAGCTGCGTCTATTCCCACTGCATCTCGTGTTGGTCCAATTCCCGCATTCGCAATCAGGATATCTGCTGGACCAAGTTCTGATGCCAATCTCTCAGTGGCTCTCTGGAGCGATGCCGCATCGCGTACATCCGCCGATAGCACAAGTGCCTGACTGCCGAACCCCGCGGCGCGGTCGGCTATTTCAGTCAAGGCATCAGCCCGACGCGCGACCAAACCTAGCTTTGCCCCGTGCTGTGCGAGCTCAATAGCAAGCGCGCCTCCGATTCCCGAAGACGCGCCGGTGATCATTACAACTTTATTTTGCCAGAACGACACGGTACCTAAACTTGAACGACGACGGGCATGATCACTGGCCGCGCGCCCGTAAGTTTTTGTATGAACCGCTTCAACTCAACGCGGATATGTTCCTTCAGGAGACTCTCATCCTCAAGCGTTTGCCGCGAGGCGCCGGCGATGGCCGCGGAGACCACGCGCTGCGCATCTATCAACGAACCGTTCGTTGAGTCAAAGCCACGCACTCCTCGCGTTACAATTTCGGGAGGCGATTGCAGTTCGCCTGTTTGTCCGTTGATAGTCACAATCAATGTGATCATGCCCTCATAAGCCAACTGCCGGCGCTGGCGAATTGTCTCGCTTTGAATTTCCTCAAAACCACTGTCATCAATGAAGGTGCGGCCGATTTCTCGTTTGCCAACCACTGCTGCCCGTTCGCCATCCAGCTCCAGTACGTCGCCATTTTCGATTAGCACAATGTTTTCTTCAGCGTAGCCCAAGTGGTTTTTCACAAACTCCTTGTGGCGAAACAGCATGCGATACTCGCCATGAATCGGCACTACAAACTTTGGCCGTACAGCTTCGGTCATAATGCGAATGTCTTCCTGCGACGCATGACCGCTGACATGGACCAGACGGCGCTTCTCTTCAATGATGTTGGCGCCGCGTTTATAGATCATTCCGATCATTCGTGAAATCAAGCGCTCGTTGCCGGGGATAATACGCGCCGAAAGTACAACGGTGTCGCCCTCATCGATCATCAGGCCCTTGTAGCTCTGCGTTGCCATCTGGGAAAGCGCCGCACGCGCTTCGCCCTGCGAACCCGTTACCAGAAACACAATCTCGTGATCGCGCATTTGTTTCGCTTCGTTGAGCGAGACAAGCAGGCCGTCATGTATGTCCAGGTAACCAAGCCGGTCGGAAATCTCGACGTTCTTCTGCATGGAGCGCCCGAGGACGCACACCTTGCGATTGAACTGCTGCGCAATGTCAATCACGATTTGCAGCCGATGGATTGACGACGCAAACGCCGCAACAATGATGCGCCCGCCGGCCTCAGCGAAAATCTCTTCAAAAGCCGGTATTACGGCCCGCTCTGAAGGCGTGCGGCCAGGCACAGTCGCATTGGTCGAATCCGATAGCAACGCCAGCACTCCCTCTTGCCCGTAACGCCTGAACGAACGCAAATCGATCGGCTCACCGATCACCGGGGTTTCGTCAACTTTGTAGTCGCCTGTATGAATGATTGTGCCAACGGGAGTTTTGATCGCCAGCGAAAAGCAATCCACCAGCGAATGCGAAACGCGAATAAACTCCACTGTAAACACGCCGATATCAACCACGTCCCGCGGCTCCACGCGATGGAGCAAAACATCGTTTGTTAGCTCATGTTCTTCGAGTTTGCTTTCAGCCAATCCCGCCGTGAAGTGTGAACAATAAACGGGAACATTGAACTTCTTTAAAATGTAAGGCAGCGCGCCGAGGTGGTCCTCGTGCCCGTGCGTCAGAACTATCGCAGTTATGTGTTCGCGGTATTCTTCGAGAAAGTCAAAGTTAGGAATGCAGACGTCAACGCCATAGGCGGTTTCCTCGGGAAAGCCCATGCCCGCGTCGAGAATGAGCATCTCATCCTCATAACGCACAGCCATGCAATTCATTCCAAACTCGCCGATCCCGCCGAGCGGAATGATCTCGAGAACACTACTCACCTGGGATTGTTACTCAACTCTCGCGAACGTAGGTTGCGCAGCATCTAACGCTGCAAACGCGGGGCTAAACAAACGTCTCAGTATAGCACGCAGATGTCGAAACGTGCCGCCGGCAGGCAACGGAGTCAGTTTCCGCAATGTCCGATAAACTTTCAGTTTGTCGCGGCATTACGACAAGCTAAACAAGCTTATCGGTCATCAAACTGACCCACGTCCCGACGACACCCCGTATCGATCCGGTGTCTTCTCTTTTTTGACCGGGACGTGAATTGCCTGCTGACTGCCGTAGACAATTTCGCTTACAATCCGGGTCATGACCAAAACATCGATGACGGCCTTCGTCTTCCTACTCGTGTTTTCAACTTCCGCCTTCGCGGCGCCGCAAACGATGCGGCTGGACTATTACCACACCGGCGATGCGAAACAGGAAGTGTTCAGTATTGACCGGGTGGTGATAGAACCACTTCCCTGGCCTGGCAATCTCAGTAAATCGATCGACAGTACGAACCTGGGAAAATATTTTTTTGAAGTTCGCGATAAGCAGACGAAACGTGTGCTTTACTCGCGCGGTTTTGCTTCGATTTACGGCGAGTGGGAAACGACCGACGAGGCAGCCGCGATCAAACGAACCTTCAGCGAGTCTTTGCGCTTTCCCGCTCCTGATGCACCGGTGGAAATCGTTTTGAAGAAGCGTGACGCCAAAAATGATTGGCTGGATATTTGGTCCACCACCATCGATCCGAAAGACATCTTCATCGATCGGTCGCGACAGTCTGCGCCTTCCCCGTTGATTGCGATTCAAAAGATGGGCGATCCGGCGACGAAGGTGGATTTACTTTTGCTGGGCGATGGGTACACGGCGCGTGAGACGAAGAAATTCGTTGCCGATGCGCGGCGGCTTGTCGCTGTACTCTTTGCAACGTCGCCTTTCAAGGAACACCGCAAGAATTTCAATGTTTGGGGCTTATGCCCACCGGCCCACGAGAGCGGAATCTCGCGCCCATCCACCGGCATCTATCACGATTCACCGGTAGGCGCGACTTACGATGCGTTCGGCTCTGAACGCTACGTGCTTACATTTGATAATCAGGCGCTGCGCAAAGTCGCGCAGTTTGCTCCGTACGAGTTCATTGAGATACTTGCGAACAATCGCACCTATGGCGGCGGCGGGATTTTCAATCTGTACAGCACCGTGGCGGCGGACAATGCTTTCGCCGACTATGTTTTTGTGCACGAGTTTGGCCATCACTTTGCCGCGCTCGCCGACGAGTACTACACGTCAGCGGTTGCTTACAATCCCAGTGCTGAACGTATTGAGCCGTGGGAACCGAACATTAGTGCGCTGCTAGCCACTGCGGGGGTGACTGGAATTGCCGGGGACCTGCGAGCGGTCCTGAAATGGAAAGACATGATTTCACCCGGCACGCCGATTCCAACACCCTGGAACAAAGAGGTATTCGAAAAGTATTCACGCGAAATCCAGAAGCGTCGCGCGCAGATTCGTCAGGATAAACTTCCTGAGAATGTGATGGAGGCGCTGTTTCGCGAGGAGCGCGTACACCTCCGCGAAATGTTTGCGAAGGAAAAGTATGCTGGCCATGTCGGCGCTTTCGAAGGCGCTAATTATGAACCGAAGGGTTACTACCGGTCCCAGATAGATTGCATCATGTTCTCGCGCACCAACCACTTTTGTGCCGTGTGTCGCCGCGCGATCGAACGCATCATCGGGCTCTACTCATGATGATTCATCGCCCTGTAATTAATAAATCAAACAACGCGAAAGGCCCTGCCATGAAAATCCGTGGATTACTTCTTTTAGTCGCTCTCGCACTCTGCGTCAGTCCGGTTGCAGCGCAGAAGCGCAACATCACCGAAAAAGATTTGTTCAATTTCGTTTGGGTTGGCGATCCGCAAATCTCGCCCGACGGCTCTCGAGTTGCTTTCGTTCGCATTACGGTTAACGAAAAGAAAGATAGCTACAACACCGCAATCTGGACGGTTTCACCCGGCAGTGGTGAGACGCATCAACTGACCACTGGACCGCGGGATACCTCGCCGCGCTGGTCACCGGACGGCAAGTATTTGGCGTTTGTGCGCGTGACTGAAAAAGACGGTCGGCCGGATGTTCCGCAACTCTTCATGTTGCCATTGAACGGTGGCGATTCGTTTCAGTTTACAAGTGTCGCGCGCGGCGCCGGCCAACCACAGTGGTCGCCTGATGGAAAGACAATAGCTTTTATGAACAGCGCAAACGAGGAGGATCTAGCAAAACAAAAAGAGGGACAACCAAGTCCGCCGCCTTCCGTACCGCCGGTGGCTCCGGCTTCTCCATCGCCTTCTCCTGAAACGAAGAAAGCTGACGATAAACGCGACAGCGATGTGCGGGTAATAACGCGTGCCGTCTATCGTTTCAATGGGGCCGGCTATCTTGATCCGAAGCACCCACAGCACATTTGGCTTGTGACTGCGCCACGCAACGCGGATGAAAAGGTCACCCCAAGACAACTAACAAGTGGCCGCTATTCGGAAGATAACGTCACCTGGGCCAGAGATGGCTCGCGGCTTTATTTTGCTTCTGATCGCGTTGACGAACCGTACTACGAGTTGCCGAAGACCGATATTTATTCGGTTCTTGTCAGCGGTGGACCACCCGTCAAACTCACCTCGTTTGATATGGAATCCGGCGCTTTCGCTGTCAGTCCAAACGGCAAACAACTCGCCTTCGTCGCTTCGGTGGGCCGACCCGTTACTTCCTACACGCAACCCGACCTTTGGGTGCTAGACCTTGCCGCTAACGCGAAGCCGCGCAACCTGACGGCAACTTTTGATTACGATGTTGGCTCGGGTTTGAGTGGCGATAATGCGCCGCCGCGCGCTGGGGGCGGCAATGCGCCAATATGGACCACAGACGGTCGCGGCATCGTTTCGGTATATGCCAAAGAGGGAAAGGCGAACCTCGCTACGTTCGACGCTTCCAATGGCAAGCTTGCAGATCTAACTAAGGGCAATCAGGCGGTGCTTGCTTTCCGCTCGAACAAATCCGGCAATCTTGTTTACACGCTTTCAACTCCGACTCGTATTGGGGATCTTTTCTGGGTCGAGCGAGCCGGAAGCGACGGGAAGCAGCTAACACACTTCAACGACGATTTGTTTGGGAAGATCAATCTCACCCAGCCTGAAGAAGTCTTGTATCAGAGCTTTGATGGCAAGAAGATTCAAGCGTGGGTACAGAAGCCTCCTAATTTCGATCCAACCAGGAAGTACCCACTGATTCTTAACATTCATGGTGGTCCACATGCCGCCTATGGATTCATTTTCGATCACGAGTTTCAGTGGATGGCAGCGAAGGGTTATGTCGTTCTCTATCCGAATCCGCGCGGCAGCACCAGCTATGGGCAGGAGTTTGGCAACATAATCCAGTATCGCTATCCGGGCGACGACTACAAAGATTTGATGGCCGGCGTCGATGAATTGATCCGGCGCGGGTATATCGACGAAAAGAAGTTGGGTGTCACGGGCGGCAGCGGCGGCGGACTGCTGACTAACTGGACAATAGTGCAAACGACGCGATTCGCGGCTGCGGTTTCCCAACGCGACATCTCAAACTGGGCCGACTGGTGGTACTCAGCAGACTTCACGCAGTTTCAACCGGCATGGTTTCGCGGCGCGCCTTTCGAGGATCCGGACGACTTCAAAGGACGGTCGCCAATCACTCACGTGAAGAACGTGACGACACCGCTAATGTTGATACTCGGTGAAACTGACTATCGCACGCCCACCGGCGCCGGCGGCGAGCAAATGTTTCGCGCGTTGAAGTATCGCAAGATTCCGACGGTGATGGTGCGCTTTCCCAACGAATCGCATGAGCTGTCGCGGTCCGGCCAACCCTGGCACCGCATCGAGCGGCTGCAACACATCGTCGGCTGGTTTGATCACTGGCTGTTGGGTGTGCCGAAACCCGAATATGAAGTGGGACAGAGAACCGGTTCGGCAGTGGAATGAGAATGAATGACGAGTCCTGTTCCCCTCTCCCGCTGGGAGAGGGGTTAGGGGAGAGGGCCTAGTGCGTGCCTAAAACCCCCACCCCAACCCTCCCCAAGGGGAGAGGGAGAAAAACATGCGAGTTGAAGCGAAGCACTCTAGCTGTTTTGTGCAAAGCGATGGATGACGAACAACGATGACCGAAGACGTTGTCTTTCTGGTTGCAGGCCAGCCGCCAATGCGCGGGCGAGATGCGTTCGCAGCTTCATTCGCCGGGTGGCAGGATAAATTTCGCCTGGAAACCAACTGCGAGATTCAGGAGGTTCAGGTTGGCGGGAACCTGGCTTACAGCTGGACCCAATTAACAGTAACGATGACGCCGATTGACGGAGGGCCTGCAAATCGACGCAGTGGGTACACGCTCACTGTCCTACGCAAGAACGCGGATGGCGCCTGGCAAATCTTTCGCGACGCGAATCTGCTTGTCCCAGAAGTGGCATAGACTTCAGTCTGTGCCTGCGTCGCCACACACAGACTTAAAGTCTATGCCACTCTTTTTGAATGGTTTATGCCTAAACCCACACCCGCGATTTTCTTCGGACACGGCAACCCACTAAATGCGTTGTTGCGCAATCAGTACACCGAAGCCTGGTCCAATATCGGCAATTCTCTTCTTCGACCGACGGCCATCTTGTGTGTCTCTGCGCATTGGTATCTTCCGGGCACCGCAGTCACCGCTATGGCCCAACCTCGAACCATTCATGATTTTGGCGGGTTTCCTCCCGAACTTTATGAAGTGGAGTATCCCGCGCCAGGTAGCCCCGAGTTGGCGCGGCGTGTGCGCGATGTGCTGGCGCCCGTTTCAGTTCAGCCTGATGAAGAGAGTTGGGGACTTGATCACGGTACCTGGTCCGTGCTTTGTCACGTTTTTCCGAATGCCGACATTCCAGTGGTGCAACTAAGCATTGACGAAACGCAGCCCCCGGGATTTCATTACGAGCTCGGGAAGCGTTTGGCGCCGTTGCGTGATGAGGGCGTCCTGATGGTTGCCAGTGGGAATCTTGTTCACAATCTTCACACATACGCCTGGGGCCAGCATAACGTCGAGCCCTTTGATTGGGCGGTGCGTTTCGAAAAGTTGGCGCGCGAACTTTTATTAAAGGGCGATCACGCGCCCCTGGTAGATTACGAATCGTTGGGCCGGGACGCCTTGTTGTCCGCGCCAACACCTGACCATTATCTGCCGCTGCTCTATGTTGTTGGCTCGACCCGAACAGGCGATGAAGTCAGCTTTCCTGTCGAGGGGTTCGATGGCGGCTCGATTTCTATGCTGACGGTTCGAATAGGCTAAGTCTGAGCATACCTGGCTATGAAAGCGGATACTGAACCGGCAAAAACTACTCTCGCCGAACGCCTCTGTTTTAGACTTTTCCGTCCGGTAGACAATTCCTTCCTCATTTTTTTTCGCATCGTCTTCGGCGCAATAATGTTATGGGAGGTCTACCGCTATTTCACTTACAATTGGATCAGCCGCTACTACATTGAACCGACCGTCTACTTCACTTACTACGGATTTAGTTGGGTCAAACCATGGCCGGGCCTGGGGATGTATGTTCACTTCTTTGCTTTGGGAGTGCTCGCAACGTGCATTCTCTTAGCCTTTTTTTACCGAATTGCGGCAACACTTTTCTTCCTCGGTTTTACTTACGTCTTCCTATTAGATCAGACGAGATACCTTAACCACTTCTATTTGATCGTTCTGATTAGTCTGATAATGATTTTTTTTCCTGCTGAGCGCGCGCTTTCAGTTGATGCCTGGCTGCGCCGAAAAATACGTTCCGACACAGCACCGACATGGACGCTATGGTTACTGCGAGCGCAGATCGGAATCGCCTATGTCTTTGGCGGCATTGCGAAACTCAACAGCGACTGGTTCCAGGGCGAGCCAATGCGTTCCTGGTTAAGGCCTTTTGCCGAACTTCCACTGTTCGGTCCTCTCTTCGGGAAAGAATGGGTGGTTTACTCTTTCGTAGTTGGCGGGCTGGCGCTTGATCTCTTTGTGGTACCCCTTCTGCTATGGCGGCGGACGCGGCCGTATGCGTTTGTTGCCGCTGTCGTTTTCAACCTAATCAATTCCGTAATCTTTCAAATCGGAATTTTCCCCTGGTTCATGTTGGGCGCTACGCTACTGTTTTTCCCGCCCGATACAGCGCGCCGAATCGTGCGTTGGATTATTCGCGCGTTTGACTCACCCGACTCTTTGCCCGACTCTTCGATGGCCTCGCCAAGCCCGCTGAATCCCCGCGAGACGTTGCCGGCGAACTCCGCTTCGCTTGCCCCTGTTAAGGAATGTGGCCCTTTGACGAGTCGGCAAAAAGCTTTTGCCACGCTGTTAATGATGTACCTGGCGCTTCAGCTCTGCTTTCCGCTTCGACATTTCGCTTATCCGGGCAATGTTAGTTGGACCGAGGAAGGGCATAATTTTTCCTGGCACATGAAGCTGCGAACCAAGCAGGCCGACGCGTTGTTTACTGTTTCTCATCCGGCTAGTGGCCAGACGTGGGCTATTGATCCGAGGGAGCATTTAGAAGCACGACAGCTCACGAAGATGGCGACTCATCCGGACATGATTCTTCAGTACAGCCATTTCCTGGCAGAGCAAAAGCGGCGGGAAGGATTTGGGAATGTTGAAGTGCGCGCGCGGGTGATGGCTTCGCTAAACGGTCGCAAGCCGCAACTGCTAATCGATCCTGCGGCAGACCTCGCGAATGAACGACCAAGTCTACTACCAGCTAAATGGATCCTGCCTCTAACCGAACCATTGCCCCCAAGAGGTTTGGCAGCGAAGGAAATTGATGACCCCGATCGAGAGTGAAGGTTTACTGATGTATAATTAGAACCTCCCCAGTTAAAGGCACCAGTAAACATTCACAAAGCCCCTTCAGGTTGTTCCCGACGACAGCTTGCATTCCCCCACGTTGGTTGGTCTAAAAGCGAACGTTGTTCTTTTCTGTTAAGGGAAAAGACAACGCACGTTTCGGTGTTGCGTTTTATGTTGCGATGCATTGCTAACTGCACCTTTGGCATAGCCATATGTCTTATGTTCCCGGTAACCAGCGGGACGTTGATTGGCGCGACATTGCCATCCGGTTTTACTGAGACCCAAATCGATCGTGGAAGAAGCTGTTGCCGACGGTCGCATGCGCGAGCTGCGGCGGGTGAACTATGCGCCGCGACGTGTTGAGGTAACTCGCGGAGACGACTAGAAAAGGACTTAAACTCTTTGGAAAAAAGATGCGACACCGCAGTGGCCTCGTAGAGCGCGTCGCTTCTCTCCTAATCGGCGAAGCCGCGCTTCTTTCTAACCTTTCAACCGTTCCAGCATTTGGAGCGCTTTTCGAACTCTTCTTCTAACGAGTCCTCGGAACTCAACTTTTTACAACGATACGGCTCGGTGCGTTCCACAATGGCCTTGACTTGGGAGCATAGCTCACTCTCTTGACCTGCGCGCTTTTTGGGACGTCTGTTTCCCCAAACTCGTCAGTCGCCCAAACGCCGCGTGCGTTGTCTTTTCCCTTAACAGAAAAGAACCCGGGCATTGATCCTTCTTGCACCAATCAGTGCGTGTTTTTGCTAACCGAATGCGCTGCCAATGGCGGGAAAAATAATTACCATGCCTGCTTTTCAATTTATAAGCACTGCCTGGCGCAATGCGGCAAGCACTAAATGAACGTTTGGCTAGTAGGTTTGCTTTCTTCGCATTGCTTAAGACGCTAAAGATTCCTTAGGTCCACTACTTCAGCGCGCGCACAATGCGCGTCCAATCTTCGAGCGCCAGTGTTTCAGCGCGACGTTGCAGTTCTACTTCAGCGCGACATAACACGATGCTGGCGCCACCGCGGGCTTGCAACTGTTCCTGCAAAGAGACCGGCGCGCTTCGGAGATTATTCAGAATCGTCTTGCGACGCTGCGCAAAACCCGCACTGACAACCTGCCACAAGAGCTTTTCTTCCTGAGCGTCGAAACCAACCTTCGGTCGAAGCCTTAGCCGCACGACGCTACTCCACACTTTCGGTGTGGGCCGAAACGAGCCAGGAGCTACGTCAAACAATTTTTCTGCCTGGCAATAAGCCTCGACTATCACGGAGAGGTAGCCACGATCGGCTGCTCCTGGCGGCGCCATGATTCGATCGACCACTTCTCTTTGCAGCATCAATATCAGCTCGGTGAGACACGCGCGTTGTTCAATCAGTCTTTGCAGCACAGCGGTTGCAATGTTGTATGGAAGATTGGCGACGACCCGCGCGGTTGCGGCGGGACGAATCTCGCCGCAGATATCGGTAATCAAAGCATCACTCTCGACAAGTTTGAAGTTTTCGTTTTTCCCAAACTCGTTATTGATAAAAGGGATCAAGTTTCGATCGAACTCGATGGCAACCAGTCTCCCGGCACGTTTAACTAACGGTGCGGTCAGCGCTCCCCGCCCCGGTCCGATTTCGACAATCGTTTCGTCCGGTTGCGGATTGAGTGCCTCAACTATTCGGTTGATGGTGGATTTTTCAGTAAGGAAATTCTGGCCAAAGCGCTTCGAGGGACGATGGGTGGACGAAGGCTCAAGGATGAAGGACGAAGGATGAATCGAAGAAGCCTCGCGATCTTTTTTCATCCTTCAGCCTTCATCCTTCAGACTTGCCTGGGTAGCCGGTTACTTCAATATCCTGACCGTGGCGCGCAATTTCGATGTCGTGAAGTTTAAGAGCGTCGACCAACCGCTCTGCGCCCGCGCCGCCGATTGCTCCGGGGGCGTCGCGTCCGCCGATAATTATTGGAGCGAGAAAAAACGAAGCCTTGTTGACTAATCCAGCCTCGAGCAGGTTTCCGGCAACCGTGGCGCCGCCCTCTACTAGCACACTCTGGATCGAGCGTCTGCCTAGTTCGGTCAGAACGGCGCGCAAATCGCGCCCATCTGCTTTGTCAGATACCACTTCAACCCCAGCCGATCTCAGGAGATCGAGTTGGGAGGTCTCAGAGTCTTTGCCGGCAAAGATTATCAGAGGTGCTTCAGCGGTAGTCGTCACAAGCCTGGCACTAAGAGGAATGTTCAAAGTCTGGTCCAGCAGAATGCGAACCAGCGCTCTTCTGCGTTGTTTACCGGATCGGTCGGTTAGCAATGGATCGTCTGCTGACGCAGTGCCCACACCCACGAGAATCGCGTCGTATTCATGCCGAAGTTCATGAACTCGCGCACGCGATTCGGGGCCGCTAATCCACTGCGACTCTCCGGTACGCGTTGCTATCTTGCCGTCCAACGACGAAGCCAACTTTAAGTGAACGAAAGGCAGGCCGGTCGCCATAAAGTGCAGGTACTTTTCATTAAGTTGGTGAGCTTCGCGCGCCAACAAGCCAACTGACACGTCAATGCCCGCCGCCCCTAAATGCGCAAAGCCTTTACCGGAAACTTTTGGGTTTGGATCTTCAATTGGAGAGATAACTCGACTGACACCGGCATTGATCAGCGCATCAGTGCACGGCGGCGTGCGGCCATGATGTGCATGGGGCTCAAGCGAAACGTACGCAGTCGCGCCACGGGCTCGTGCTCTTGCTTCTTCCAATGCATAAGTTTCAGCGTGTTTGAGTTTTTCGTAAACGTAAAAACCTTCGCCAATCATCTCTCCGGCCGGGGAAACAAGTACACAACCAACCAATGGACCAGGGCTGACTTGCCCCGTACCCTTTGCTGCCAGCGCGAGCGCGCGCTGCATGAAGCGGTGATCCGCTTCGGTCCACTCGCTAATTTCGTTTTGGACTATTGCTGTTTGGTGCACTGGGGCCCCTATTCAAATAGGCCGTTTACGTACAATTCGGGATCAAAGACGACGAGATCATCGACCTTCTCGCCAATACCCGCATAACGAATCGGTAGGCTAAGTTCATTCGCAATCGCTACCGCAATTCCGCCTTTGGCGGTGCCATCCAGCTTTGTCAGTACTATACCGGTCACCCCTGCAACTTTTAAGAACTGCCGCGCTTGTTCAAGTCCATTTTGACCGGTCACCGCATCCACCACCAGCAACGTTTCATGCGGCGCGCCTGCAACTTCTCGCGCCGCGACCCGTTTCATTTTTTCCAATTCAGCCATCAGGTTTGATTTGTTGTGAAGCCGGCCCGCAGTATCGACAATTAACACATCCGAACCGCGAGCCTTCGCTGCCTTCAACGAATCGAAGAGAACAGCGGCAGGATCAGTTCCCTGCTTTTGTTGAATTAGCGGAACTCCGGTGCGTTCAGCCCAGATCGCAAGTTGGTCCGAAGCAGCGGCGCGAAAGGTATCGGCAGCGCAGATTAGAACGTCATTGCCTTCAGCCTTGATACGCTGCGCCAGTTTACCTATCGTAGTTGTCTTGCCCACACCATTCACGCCCACAATCATCATTACATAGGGCGTTACGCTTTCCGGTACGCTTGTTTCCGAAGCCACCCCCTGCCGTTCGGACTGCCGCAGAATCTTCAACAGTTCGTCCTTGATTGCTCGTTTCAAGGTATCGAGGTCGTTAATCTGTTTTCTCGCTACACCACGCCGGACCGTTTCCAGAATATGTTGGGTCGTGCTGACGCCAATGTCGGCGGCTATTAAAGCTTCTTCCAGTTCATCCAAAAGATTCTCGTCGATCTGCTTCAGTCCCTGGAAAACAGTGTCGAGCCGTTCGGAAAGGGTCTCACGCGTAGCGGACACCGCACGCCGAAACCGCGCAGAAAATTCCTGTTCAAGCGCAGCTTCCTGAGCTTGCAGTTCTTCGATTGAGAGATTGAGTCCCAACACCGACGTCGCAAAGGGCGAACGCGAACGCACAGGTTTCTGCGCAATGCCGGCCTCCCCAGCTGCGATGACGGGTGGCGTTTCTGACGAGCGAGGTGCGCCAGTAGCAGGCTTTTCTATCGGCGATTCGTAAGGTATCGGTGTCGGACCCGCACCAGTTGCCGAGGGCTCGAGGACAGCAGCTGGGGCCGCTGGCGTTTCCACGGACCTCTCCGGACGAACAGTGGCCCGTGTTTCCGCTTCGCGGTCCTCCGCTCTTGTCTCGGCCACAGCCGGCTCATTTAATCTAAGCGAGACAAACTGATCGCCGCTTTTACGTTTCCAGAAAAGCCCCATTGATACAATCCCCTAAGTAAAGCTGGTCGCAGTGAAATGCTGATTATACGGGCAACGCTGGCGCAGCCACAAAAATGCACACGTGTCCGATAAACTTTAGGAACCTCTGATCAAGTGGGCAGTATAAGGTCGGTTTTAGTCTTTCGACGCGTAGCGTCTGTATGAATTTAGCCCGGCCTTTCAAGGCCGGGAACGGTCACGGAATTAATCGCGTCGCGTAGCGCCGCTTGAATCCATTCCCGATTCAATCGTCGCTACGCGACGAGGGCAAGCAAGAACTTGATCCCGGCGTTGAAACGCCGGGCTAAACTCGCACGGACGCTACGCGTCGAGGACACTTGATCAGCAGCTTCCTAAAGTTTATCGGACATTTGCTGCGAAACCGACTTAATACCCCACATTCTTATCCGCGCATACAGTCTGAATTGTAGTACTATGCACGCGCGGTATGAGCCCCCAAGACTAAACCGCGAAGGATTGTTCAGTGCGCATTTTTCTCGCGCCGTTCCTGAGCGCCATTCTCCTGGCACAATTGCTAGTTCTTCCGTCAGCCTTCGCTCAGGGGGACATGCGCCCGCGGCGCTCAACCGCCGTTGAGCCTTCGCCCTCGCCTCCAGCGAACAATGGACGGTGGCAACCCCCACCCGCTCCTACAGTAATTTCGCTTGATAAGTTGAGCCCCGCGGATCCCAAAAACGAACCGACGATTCGCGTCGCGCTCGCAACCGACACGCGTTCAGCGTCAATCTCTACCACCGGTCAATTGATGAATGCGACTGATGTCGCCAATACGATGGTAGCTCTAGATGTTGCCAGAGTTCGCGTGGAAGCCCACCTCCTCTCGCCCCTGCCTATTCCGACAGAAATATCTTTCCGGTTAAGCCTCGCCGCGTTGTCTTCGCGAGCCGACGCAGAACAAAAAGCACGCGAGGTCAGAGAAGCCGCCAACGAAGACTCCCAAGTCACTTTCGACAGCGCCAATAAAACGTGGGGTCTTCTAATTGGCGATCACTATTCGCAACAGGAAGCGGAAGAGTTGCGCGCACGATTGCTTGACGCTGCCATCGAAACGTCTATAGTGCCCCTCTCGCCGCCGGCAGCAACGCTTGCCACCAATCGCAATGCATCTTCAAGAACGGTCCCCGCCAGCGCGGCGTCGAGTGTTCGCTTAACGTCGTCGCGTCCCAGCGCGCCTTCCCGTGAAGTAGTTGCTTTTGCCGCCGGCTCCGGTCGTCTCTTTAGCTCCAGTGCGCCGGTAATGTTTGGTTCCGACGATGAAAAGACGCCGGTGCGTTTCAATGACAAGCCGTATCGCGGACGGATCGAAGTGTTTGCAAATACTCGCGGCGCGCTGACAGTCGTTAACGTGCTGGGCCTGGAAGATTACGTTAAGGGAGTGGTCCCGAACGAATTGTCGGCCGGAGGTTATCCGCTGATTGAGGCGCACAAGGCCCAGGCAATTGCAGCGCGCACTTACGCGTTAAGTAACCGCGGCCAATTTATGTCGCAGGGCTACGATCTTCTGCCCACGACACGCTCGCAGGTTTATCGCGGACTGACTTCCGAAAATGCGCTTTCATCACGCGCCGTGGATGAAACTCGCGGAATGGTGGCAACCTATAATGGCGAGCCCATCAACGCGTTATACACGTCGACGTGTGGCGGCCGCACTGAGGACGCCGCAAATATTTTCAATAATGCGGTTCCCTATTTGAAGGCTCGCGAGTGCGCCGCCGAAGGACGCGCGGCGCTGGCGCCTTTTATTGTTAAGACATCACGCGAACCAGCCGAACTTAAGACTCAGCAAAATGTTGCGCTGGCCCGTGACGTTGCTCTGCTTGCGATTCAGAACTTTACTTCGTTGCGTGCGCGTGTCACCGATTCATGGCTGGAAGCAGAAGCGCCTCTGTCGGACATTCGCAGTTGGCTGGCTTCAGTTGCCCGGCTCGCACGCCAAACAGCGCCGGCGGTCACAGAAGAAGTTAATCGCCCCGCTGCCTTTGCCACCGCATTGAGTTCGGCAGTCTATGGTGAAAACCGAGCCGACACACTGCTTAACAACGCCGATATTGATTACTTCCTCGCGGTGCGCGACGCTAGCGAGATTCCGCAGGCGAATCGTGCCGACGTGGCCCAACTTCTTCGCGATGGTTACCTATCGATCTTTCCCGATGCGACGCTGCGCCCGCGCGAGCCTCTTTCACGCGGCCGTGCGCTGCACTCGATTGCGCGGATGCTTGAAGCGCGTAATTTATTGCAGCTACAGAAAGGGAATTCGCGGCCCACTGTCGACGATTCCTTAATCTTGCGCAGCACGAAAGGAAAAGATCTGCCGGTCAAAGTGAGCGCCGAAGCGTTTCTCTTCCGGCAAATAGGCGAAAGTCTTTACCCGGTTTCGACCATCGCGCTGGTTGGCGGCGAACCAGTTGTATTTCATGTAAACACCGCCGGCGAAGTTGATTATCTTGAAGTGAGACCCTCGGCTAATGGCGCCGCTGCCGACCGCTTCTCCCCGTTTACTAATTGGAGCATCGACTTAACGCCGGGACAGGCACAGGCGCGGCTAGGACGCTACGCTGCCGGCATCGGAACACTCACCGACTTGCGCGTAGTCGCGCGTGGCAATTCTCGCCGAGCCACCGATCTCGAAGTTGTGGGAACCCAGCGAATAGCTCACGTTCGCGGCGGCCGCATTCGTTCAGCGCTCGGCTTGCGCGAACAACTCTTTGTGATTGAACGCCGCTACGACAACGAAGACCGGATTGTAGGTTTCAGATTGCTCGGACGCGGTTGGGGCCATGGCGTAGGCATGTGCCAGGTGGGCGCTTACGGCCTGGCCCGTCAGGGATTTAGCCACGAGCAAATTCTCAAGGCCTACTACACGGGAATTGAATTGACGCAAATGTACTGATGCAAGAAGCTCTGCATGTTTCGAACTTGACCTCTTCCCTCCTCTGCGTGTTAACTGCCTCAGACACGTGCTAGTTTCCCTCGGTGGTCCGGATTGATGAAGGAGATCGTTATGGCTTCAAGAATTGAACCTCTGCTGACGGTTGCCGACCTCGACGCTTGCCCGGACGACAACAATCGCTACGAGCTGATTGGAGGAGAACTATTCGTGTCACGGGCCCCGGGCATTCCGCACCAACGCGTGCTTCAAAATCTGCAAATTGCTTTGAGCGATTATCTTAAAACCAATCCTATTGGCATCCTTGTGCCCGGTACCGGAATGATTCTAAGCGACTACGATGCAGTGATTCCGGATATTTGCTTTGTTCGCAATGAACGCTGGAATGAAGTTGTCACTGGCGAAAAGTTCACGCGAGCGGTCGACCTGGTCATCGAAATCCTATCAGCGGGCAAAGAGAATCGTGAGCGCGATCTGAGCGTGAAGCGGCAGCTATACGCCAAGTATGGTGTTGAAGAATATTGGATCGTTGACAATGAGAATCAGTGCACCCTGATTTATCGCCTTCAGGGGAGCATTCTTGAAGAGGTGGCCAAGCTCAACGCCGAGGACGAAATCAAAAGCTCTCTGCTTCCGGGGTTTCAATTACAAGTATCTTCAGTTTTCAATTACTAGCTTCAATCAATCTCCGTGACACAAGCAAGCCAGCGAATGGTGAATCTTTATGTCGTGCCTGGTTGCCCCTTGTGTGCCCGCGCGCGCGACTGGCTAAACGAGCATGCCATCCCTTACATCGAAAGCGATGTCGCCAACAACTTCGGTGCGCTGCGCCGGATGTACAAACTAACGCACCAAAGCCTGGTGCCAGTTTTCGAGGTTGACGGCCGGTCGCTGGTACGACCCAGTAACGAGGCGTTAACCAACTTGCTTCTCTAATCGCAACGATGCGATTCTCACGCAACCAAATCATCGGGACGCTGATTCTCATCGGCCTCCTCTGGGCACTCCTTCTTTACCGCATGCTATTCTCTCGCGCGTGAGTGCTGACACTAAGCAAAGCAAAAGAGTCGAATCTCATTTGGAAGTTGCGGGCGACGTACGAGACGGCGGGCGAGAGGTCCGCGGTCCCAGTGTTATCGCAATCGTAGGCCCAACTGCTTCCGGCAAGAGCACCCTGGGAATTGAGGTCGCGCTGCGTTTCGGCGGCGAAATTATCAACTGCGACTCGGTGCAGGTTTATCAAGACATTCAAATCGCAACCGCGAAAGTTCCATTCAAAGAACGTCGCGGTGTTCCACATCATTTAATCGATTTCATTTCGCCAAAAATCAATTACACAGCCGGAGATTGGGCGAGCGAAGCTGTTCAAAAAATTCAGGAGATCGAGCAGCGTGGGCGCGTCGCAATACTGGTAGGCGGCACCGGATTCTATCTGCGGGCGCTGCGCAATCCGTTGTTTCCCAGCCCCCAAACTGACGAAGCAATACGAGCGCGTCTTAATTCGATTCGCGAGAACAGGGGCGCCGAACATCTGCACCGGCTGCTGCAAAGATTGGATCCTGAAAGCTCGGCGGAACTCTTTCCCCGTGATTGGCCGCGCGTCCAACGCGCAATTGAAGTTCGCCTGCAGACTGGAAATCGGATGTCCCGGCAGAAAGTTTTAAGACCGCCTGCGCCTGAGATTGCCGGACGCCTGCGTCTAATAGTACTCAATCCGCCGCGTGCTGAACTGTACCAGCGCATTAACGAACGCACCAAAAAACATTTCGCTGCGGGCCTGGTCCAGGAAGTTGAGTCCTTGCTGAAACAGGGCGTGCCGGCGAATTCAAACGCCCTCGGTGCTCACGGTTATCGCCGGGTAGTTGAATATCTTCAAGCTGGACGCGACCTGGCCAGCGCAATCGAGCAGACGAAACTTGATGTGCGGCATTATGCCAAGCGGCAGGTAACGTGGTTTCGTCGCGAGGCCGGCGCTGAATGGTTTGACGGCTTCGGCGAAGACACCATCACGCAGGCAGCTATCTTTCGGGCCCTCCAATCGCCCGCTTCGTAAAAGTTAAAGGCTACTTCACGATCCTGATATTGCTTGTCAGGAAAAAGCGCTTGCGGTAGTCTGAATCATTCCCCCATGTCATCTGCCGACCCGACAGGTGTGGCTATGTTAGATGGAAAGCCCGCGCCGCAAAATATTCAGGACGCGTTCCTAAATACAGTCCGCCGCGAGAAAACAACCGTCATCATCTATCTGCTTAACGGCGCAAAGCTCACAGGCCGTATCCGCAGCTTCGACAAGTTTTCCGTGTTACTTGAATCCGGCGCTCACGAACAGTTGATCTTCAAACACGCCATCTCAACCATCTCGCAAACGCGGCGCAACAGCGGCGACCTGCGATCACAAACTCCTACCGAGAGTGCGTTCGAACCAGTTAGTGATCCGAACTCGCCTGAATCGTGACATTCCTTTAAACTCTTGCCTGCACTTCAAACCGTCACGGAGAAAACGTGTCCGGAACATTTATTACTTTCGAAGGAATCGACGGTAGCGGCAAAACTACGCAACTACGCATGCTCGCAAATTTTTTGCGAGCAGCGGGTTGTGAAGTGTTGCTGACACGCGAACCCGGCGGCACACCAGTTGGCATCCGGCTGCGCGGCGCACTGCTGGATGCGCATGAAGAAGTAGATCCGCTCACGGAGTTGTTGGTATTCGCTGCGGATCGCGCGCAGCATGTGCGGCGTGTCTTGCGGCCAGCCATCGAGTCGGGCCAGGTGATTATTTCCGACCGGTACGCAGATGCAACAGTTGCATACCAGGGAGCGGGCCGTGGTTTTCCGGCGGAGCTGATTTCCGAGATTATCCAACTTGCCACTGAAGGATTGGAGCCGGATTTGACCTTGCTTTTTGATCTTTCCGTGGAAGAGTCAATTGCGCGCACCAGCCGTCGTGCAAACGGCAAACATCAGGGCGACCGGCTCGATGCGGAGGCTTCAGATTTTCATGTGCGCGTGCGTACCGCTTATCTCGAACTCGCGCGAGCTGAGCCTGACCGCGTTAAGATTGTCGAAACGAATCGACGTCCCGAAGAAACTCACGAATCCGTGAAAAAGATAATCGTGCCCTTCCTGAAAAGCAGAGGACACTTTGTAGAGGCCAGACTCAATCATGCCTAACGGCTCGGAAGTAGTCGGAAACTCCATTCCCAACAAAACTGATGTTTGATCAACTAATCGGAAACGACCGCGTAAAAAAACTGCTGCGACGAACGCTTGAATCCTCTCGGCTGCCTGGTGCGATGCTCTTTACCGGCGAGGACGGCATCGGCAAAAAGCTATTTGCGCTGGAGATTGCCAGGGCACTCAATTGTCGCTCGCTGCAGGGAGTGGAAGCGTGCGGAAACTGTCCTGCCTGTAAACGAATTCTGAAAATCAACTACCCGGCCAGTGACGACTCGGACGATTGGAAAGGAATAATCTGGACAGACCACCCCGACGTCGGAGTGGTAGTAGCGCCCAAACGAGTCTTGCTGGTTGAACAAATGCGCGCGATTGAGAGCGCGGCAAACTATCGCCCCTTCGAGGGCAAGGCGCGCGTTTTTATTGTGGATGACGCGGATAAACTGAATGACAATTCCGCGAACGCGCTGCTCAAAATACTCGAGGAGCCGCCACCAACGTCGCACATCATTCTTTTGACCTCACGCCCCGCGTGGTTACTGGCAACCGTTCGTTCGCGCTGCCAAATTATTCGCTTCTCGCCGATCGCAGCCACCGACATCGACCAATATTTGTTGAAAAATAAGATTGCACCCCCGGACGAAGCGCGGGTGCGGGCGCAAGTTGCACGCGGAAGTCTGAGCCGGGCGGTTGATGAGGACCTGGACGATTTCATCGATCAGCGAAATGCGATGCTCAAGGTGCTTGCGGCACTCGTTCAAGCAGACGATCGGCTGCGATTGCTAAGGTCGGCTGAACAGCTCAATGAGGCGCAATACAAGGACGAATACGAAACCCGGTTAGATGTTCTGGAAACTCTAATCCGCGATGTGTGGTTGCTTTCGCTTCATGTGAACGCAGAGATGATTGTTAATCACGACGTGTTGCCGCAGCTAAAAGCAATGGCAACGGGTCTCGACAGTAAGCGTCCAGCGATTTGGATTGGACAGATTGAAGAAATGCGCGAGCAGCTTATTGTTAACATCAATCGCAAACCCGCCACCGACGCATTGTTTCTAAGCATGGCTGCCACTTCTGCTTCGGCACTGCCTCCGAAAAGACGTTACATCGTTAGGTAGATGTTTTTCTTCATCGTGGGTCGACGAATACAGAACCGGGAGCAGTAGCGACCGGGTCTGCGAAACGCCAGGTTCACCGTCATTGAAAGCTAGCGTTCTCAAGGATTCATATGAAGGTGTTGTTACGGCACGTCCCACCCGGTCGCTACCGCTCCCGGTTCTGTATTCGTCGACCCACCACGAAAAAAGGCTGCACGGTGCAGCCTTTTCAAAACCATTCACATTCGAATTCGCTATTTGACGGTCACCAGTTCGCGGGTTTCAGCGTTCACCTCATCCTGCCTTTTTGCAGCAATGTCTGCCAAAAGCTTTTCCGTTTCCATCACAAAAGCGTCAACTATGTTTTCGCCGGCGACTTTGCGCATTGGCACGCCGTCTTTGAAGATCATGCCGACGCCACGGCCAAACGTTATGCCGAGTTGAGAATCATGCGCCTCGCCTGGTCCATTTACGGCGCAACCCATGATTGAAAGATGCAAGGGCTCTTCAACGTGCGCGAGGCGGCGTTCGATCTCAGTAACAATCTCTACGAAGTTGTCCACGTCAAGACGTCCGCAGGTGGGACACGCAACCACGGTAACGCCGCGGGCTCGCAATCCGAGTGACTTTACAATCTCCCAGGCAACGCGCACTTCTTCCTGCGGTTCGGCGGCCAGCGAAACTCGAATCGTGTCGCCAATTCCTTCGTGCAGCAGAATGCCCAGACCGATTGATGACTTGATCGTGCCGCCGAAAGCTGTTCCTGCTTCTGTCACGCCGAGATGAAATGGGTAATCAACCTTCTCGCCAAGTAAGCGATAGGCAGCGACTGTGCGTTGAACATCTGAAGCTTTCAGCGAGATGATCGTATCGGTAAATCCCAGATCCTCGAGAATCTGAATGTGCCGTAGTGCGGATTCAACCATCGCCTCCGGCGTCGCGGTACCATATTTCGCCAGCAGGTCTTTTTCTAGCGAACCGCCGTTGACGCCGATGCGAATCGGTACCTTCTGGGCCTGTGCGGCACGCACTACCTCGACGATCCGTTCGTGCCTGCCGATGTTTCCCGGATTAAGCCGCAGCTTGTCGATACCGGCTTCCAGCGCCAGCAGCGCCAGCTTGTAATGGAAGTGAATGTCCGCAACCAGCGGTACGTCCGGCACGCGCTTGCGAATCTCTTTCAGAGCTATCGCGGCATCGTTATCGGGAACAGCCAGGCGCACAATCT
>JBPCLZ010000201.1:0-13199 GCA_051002775.1 Pyrinomonadaceae bacterium
GGCGGCGCGTAGCGAGGAAGCTCTCAGCGCTTTGGCTAGTGAACTCAGCCAAGCGCAACATGAAGCGACAATTGCCGTCGCCGACGTTGGAAGCTTCAACGATGTCCAAAACATCGCCCTGATCGCAAACGAGAAATTTGGCGGCTTCGACACCTGGATCAACAACGCGGGTGTTTCCATTTATGGAAATCTTGCTGAAACGTCGCTCGAAGATCATCGTAGACTGTTCGAAACGAACTATTGGGGGGTAGTACATGGATCGCTCGTGGCCGTTCAGAACTTAAAGACGCGCGGGGGCGCCATCATTAACATTGGTAGCGTCCTGTCAGACCGAGCTATTCCTGTTCAAGGCGCTTATTGCGCATCGAAACATGCGGTTAAAGGGTTTACCGACGCTCTTCGCATGGAGCTTGAGGTAGCTCACCTTCCGATTTCATTAACGCTTATTAAACCTTCCGCCATCGATACGCCTTACAAAGAACATGCGCAGAATTATATGCCGGTTGAGCCTAACAACCCGCCGCCCGTATACGCGCCTGAAGTAGTCGCGGACGCCATTCTTCATTGCGCAGAACATCCCGTGCGCGACGTATTTGTGGGAGGGGGTGGTAAAGGCCTGTCCGTTATCGGCCAATTGGCGCCGCGGCTCACAGACAGACTGATGGAAGCAGCATTCTTTGATATGCAACAGACAGAAAGGCTCACCGATCCGATGCTTCATCGCAGTCTCCATGAGCCGTCCGGCTTTTCGACAGAACGTGGAACCTACGAGGGCCACGTCGCGGAGAGTAGTGCGTACACAAAGGCGAGTTTGCACCCCTGGATCATTGGAGGTTTATTCTTGACGGGCGTGGCTCTTGCCTATCTATATCAGCGCAAGCACAGCTCGACATCCGTTGGTCGTAGCGGCAGTCCAGTTTAGTAGCCTTTTAAGTACACGAGGACAGTGAAGCATCACACCAGGGTTTCCCCAGAGGGGGAATTATGGTAATTACGCGCGACTGAGAAGACGGATCAGGAGCCGCTGCAACTGGTCTGCGTCTTCGTAATAACAAATCCAGTCATTCGCGATTACGTTTTCGTTAGTACCTTCCACATCTTGATCGACTTTTTCCGGCATAACAACCAAGGGCGTCTCGCCAGGATATTTAGCTTGTAGGCGCAAGCGTTGCCCGGCGCGCAACGCCTCTTCGGGTGATTTTCCAACAAGATCGATTAACACCAGGTCGGCGTGGATATAGGAACTGCTGCTCACCCATTCGAGTGCATCTTCAACGTCAGCCGCGACCAACAGGCGGTAGCCAAACTGTCGCAGGTTCTTCGTCAAAGCGGGGCGCGCATTATTGTCCTCTTCGACAACGAAGATGGTTGGCGCTGACTGCAACAGGGGGTTGGTAACTTCCTGCATCCCGGTTGGATCGGCTTCGTTAGCTTTTAATTGATTGAATGACACGAGGAAAACCGGGGAGAAGTTAGTTCATTAGCAAAAAGGAGATGCAAGTAAGAATTTAACCGCTGTTGGAATGGAGTTCTGTACGGTAACGATCATTAGGTGAAGCGGGCTCTAAACGTGTCCTCTTGATGGAGTCAGATCGGCATAGAGTCGGTCGTACTCTTTTTTGATGGCGGGATAGCACTCGCAGGCCAATGCTTCCAAACCGCTGCGATCAACGATCTGCATGTGCCCCCGCCGGTACTCAATTACTCCCCGATTTCGAAACCCGTTAGCCGCTTCGGTAACGCCGGCGCGGCGGACTCCCAGCGTGAGAGCAATCAGTTCATGGGTTAACGCCAGTTCCTCGCCAACATAATCGGACATCGTCAACAGCCATCGCGCCAACTGCTGTTCGGTGCTGTGGAGTTTGTTACAGGCACCTGAGCGGCCCGTCATTGCTAATAACATTTGTGTATAACGGACTAACTTATCTGACATTGCCCCCGGAGCGCTTACTGCTGTTTTGAGCACGCTGGCTGGCAATCGCATGGCGTCGCCGGCAACGTGCACAATGACCTGGTCGAGGGATGTCTCAGCTCCCAGAAAGACACGCAATCCTACCAGCCCTTCATGGCCCACGGGACCTACTTCGACAGTTCTACCGTCCTCCATAGTGCTAAGCATGGAAAAGACTGCAGTCACGGGAAAGTAGACGTAATCGATCGGGCTGGCGGCTTCGTAGATAACCTGACCTTGAGCTATAAAGACGGGCTCTAACCGAGAGAAGACGGTTTGATAATCCGCTTTGTCGAGTACGGCCAGAATCTTGTTCCTCGGTGAAGAAGATGGAGCTACGGCCATGGGCTTATGATCCTTTACTGTACTGATTTGTGCTGGCAGAGGACCACATCTTAGCAGAGAGGCAGTCTTCATGTTCAATCAGCGGGTAACGGTTCAGCCCAAAACGCTCACGGTCATGTCGATCTTCCTGCTTATCTTTGACCTTAGGTCAGCGAGTGCGTTCTGCTGAATGAGTAATTCATCGGCGAGTGGTCGGCATATCTCTCGCTGGCCTTCCGCATCAGCCATACCCCAGAGACCGGTCGCGCAGTGCCGATCGTCTCCCCAACCGGGGAAGTTAACAACTGGATACAAACAAATTCCTTCTAGGGGTACTCCCAGCTTAAGCGCTTCACCGACTTCACTCCCAACATATCGTAGCCAGCCCACGCGTCCGTCTGACTCGGTCCCAGTCTCGGCGATAAACATTGGCCGGCGGTAACGTTCATATACTTCCGCTAGCAAACTGGTCAGTGGTCTATATTGTGGGTCCGACACGTCCAGCCATCTTTCCGGATGAAAGCTGGTTTCCCCACATAGCCATTGGTTGTTCGGATAATAATTAACACCGATGATATCGAGATATTTTTCGTGACCGCCCAACTCCGGACGGCGCCGACCTGCCAGCATATCCCAGGCTTGAAACATTAAGAGACGATAATATTCGGCGACTTCAAATTCCTCGGGCCGCGCCAGATTGTGGACCACATTGATCAATGGATCAGTATGAACAACCCGCGTATGGCGATTGACGGACCAGGCGGCTTCTATGCCTTCAATAGCTGCGCGAACTAATTGAGCTTTCAACTCATGCGGCCGATCAGTCTCAAAGGGATTCAGGTAAGCTGATTCGCCTCCCGCCCATGCAAAAAATGAGATTTCATTAATCGGAGCAATGAAAAGCGGCGGCTCGCTTTCGTCCTGCAACAGCTGAACGAAAGCTCGGACCATACCCGCGAAACGTTTGATGAAATCGACGCTAAAGATATCGATGTCGTTGGGCCATCCGTAATGACACAGGTCCCAGATAATCTGAGTTCCTGTCTCTCGAGCGGCGCGCAGCATCGGCAGAACGCTGGAAAAATCGTAGCGATAAGGCGACGGCTCAATTAAATGCCAGCGGATCCCGTCGCGCGCGACACCTATTCCGCATTCGTGCAAGCGTTGGTAATCCTGGACGACGTGTCGATCATGGCGGGTCGCGGCAGTTAAATCGAGACGCCGCCCGGAAAGGAGTTGGTGAGACGCGCACTCGAACCCTCCCATGAAGAAACTGGGAAAGAGCGGCTCGGGGGTGCTGATTGAATTCATGTGTGTGATTCTATCGAAGGATCGCTATAGCAAAGTTGACGACGAATCATACGGCTCAACTAAGCGCCAAGGGCGCGAAATGTAGAAGCCCGGGCCACCGCCCCAGGGACCGGCGCAACCAGATCGAAAGCGCTGAAGGCGCGAAATGGAGTCGCTGAGTGAATCAGTAGCACCGAAACATTTTGCGCCTTCAGCGCTATTGCTAAACGGTGTTTGCCCTGGGGCGATGCCCCAGGCTTCTACATCTCGCGCCTTTGGCGCTAAGAGCCTCCAGCAGTTCCTGTTTTATCAAAGCAAAAACCTCGGCTAAGTGCGTCTCTGTCGTGAGCACATTCCCCACCGCAATACGCATCGCAGCGTTCTCGCCGAGAACGGTATGAGTTAAGTAGGCTCGACCGGTAGCATTTACCGACTTCACAACCGATCGATTGAGATCATTTGTTCGTTCCAGTAAATCGTCGTGGCCGTCGTCGTGGAAAATAGCTCGAAAGCAAACCACGCCCATGTGGACCGGAGCGAGTAATTCGAAATCAGCGTCGTTCTCTACCCACGTCGCAAAGAGTCTTGCCAAGCGGATGTGTTCTCGGATTCGCGCGATCAGTCCGTTCTCACCAAAAGATGAAAAAACCATCCATGCTTTGAGAGCACGGAACCTCCGGCCCAGTTGAATGCCGTAGTCCATGTAATTGATTTGCGACTGTTCGGCATCCCCGCGCAGGTATTCGGGAACGAGGGAGAATACTTCTCTAAGTAAATGCGGATGTATTGTGTATAGAGTACTAAAGTCCAGGGGTACGAAAAGCCACTTATGCGGATTGACCACAACTGAGTCAGCGGCAGTGACACCTTCCATTAGATGGCGCCCTTCGGGCAGCAAAGCGACGGCGCCACCGTAAGCTGCGTCCACGTGCAACCAGATTCTCTCAGCTTTGCAGAAGGCAGCGATTTCCGGAATCGGATCCACCGCCGCCGCAGAGGTTGTTCCAACTGTAGCGACTACGGCTAATGGCAGGTAACCGGCACTGCGATCATGTTGGACCGCCAGTTTCAAACTATTGAGGTTCATGCGAAAGAGATCATCACTATCAATGCGCTTTACGTTTATCTCGCCAATGCCGAGCGTGATTGCCGCTTTGACGATGGAGCTGTGGGCCTGATCGGACGCGTAGATTCGCAGCCGTGGCAGATCGTCACGGCCCGCTAATCCCAGAGCCCGAATGTTCAGGAAGAGACATTCTCTGGCGGCGGCGAGTGCATGAAGCGTGGCGACGGATGCCGTATCGTAGACGACGCCGAAAAATTCCTCCGGCAGCCGGAGCATCTCACGAAGCCACCGCAATACAACCGACTCCAGCTCTGTCGCTGCAGGCGACGTCGCCCAGGTCATAGCGCTGACGTTAAGACTCGCCGCCAGTATCTCGCCGAGAATGCCTGCAGCGGTCGTAGTAGAACCAAAGTAACCCAGGAAAGCTGGATGGCCCCAGTGCACAAGATTTGGAACAACCAGCCGTTCGAAATCAGCCATCACCGTTTCAATCGGCACCGGCATTTTGGGAATGGTTGACGGCAAGCTTGTTGAGACATCGCCAGGTTTTGTCGACGCAGAGATAAGACGGACCTCGATATTCGATCGATAGTCAGCCACCCAATCGGCGGCCTTTCGCAGTGCTTCGCGGAATTCACCTTCCGGCAAATCTCCCAACGTCCCTGCACTTTGCTTGACCATTGGCTTAGACATTCTTCTGATGAATTAACCTTCGAAACCGTTGTGGATTAGCTAAGCTCTGACTCTGAATTTTGCCGCCGGCAATCCACGCATCGCCCGTACCTTTCGAAAGGAGCTTTTGTCCAAACGGATAACCACCGTATCGCGCCCACCAATACACGGCCCAGTAAACACTCAACGACCGTTCAAGTATCCAAAGCGGCGCATACAAGGGTGAAGTGAAAGGGAAGAAGCGGTAGGCCGCATTACGCAACAAACCCCGACTGCCTGCTAATACTGACAACACAGAGACCGCTGCCAAAAAGAAAATCGCGGCGCGCACGTTGACGAGAAAACTGAGTCCTATGGTCAGCGGGACAACCGAGAGAAAACCAGCAGTCTTCACTCGCATTACGAAGTCTTCGTATGCCTGACGAGGACGCTGCTCCAACCACTTCGTAAACGTGGGAGGACGTTTGAGGATAAAAAAATCGAGCGCGTAATTTATCTCCACGCCATTGAGAGCGAAATGCCGCACGATCTCCTCGTTGTCAAAGAGGACATCGCCGTCATAAGCACCAACGCGCCGCATTGTCGAGCGACGAAAGGCGCAAGTTCCCGGATAGTCCCCTGCGCGCAATACACCGCGATTAATCAAAACGCGCGCGGTCTCGAGGCGTGCCCACCACGGCAGTGGAGCGATAAAGTTTTGCGGCCGCACCATCTCACACGTATCCAGCAGTTCGCACATCCTTTTGACGTCGGCAGCGCTATAGCGAATGTCGTCATCGGCGAGAATAATGCGTTCGCAGGAAGCCAAATCAACTCCGGTGTGAACCCCGTTCACCTTTCCATTCAAGTAGGTGTACTTCGGATCAGGCGCTATGTGTCGTGAGAAGCCCCGCCACGATTTCCCATGTTGCTCAAAGATTGGTTTCGGGGAACCATCAACAATTAAAACTTCACAACCCGCCAATCGAAGCGACTTGAAGTAATCCGCCAACCTCTTTACCTCAAGGGGATCGAACCGCACCCGACGAATCGGCACGATAAACGAGCAGCAAACAACATCCGGGCTGGTTGTCAGGTTCATGCTGCCGCCTCAAAGCTTGCGTTGCGAGGAACGGATTTGGCTTGGTCCGAGTAGTCGGCCTGTTTCACTGCCTCCGCCGTAGCTTTGCCTGCGCGTTCGCTCATGAACCTTTGCTGGTCATAACCCAAGAGCAACTCCGATGCGTTGCTCGGGTACATGCTCGCAAGTGGCAAGGCGACATCATTGAGCATCCAGCGTCCGTGGCGTTCATCTTCCTTGATGTGCAGGTCCCAGTAGCCTCTTGCTTTCTCGGACATTCCCAGCCGCTCCGCTGCAAGCCGATAACTATTGAACGCCGCAGGCACTGAAGTCTCCGTGTAAAGCAAGCCCCCAACATAACGCAGGTAAAAACGTTTTCGTTCAGAGAGCAGAAAGCTGTGGTTGATTGTGGCCAACACTTCCCAGGGAACAACTTCAAAGTGCGCTTCAGGAAGCGCACTAATATGAAGTTCGTCCAACATGTGACGGAAGAAGGAAGAGTGTTTACGACCTAGTCGACCTCCACCATATTCTTCAACTAATAGGCGCGTCATCATCGCGTGAATTTCATTGGACACGCCTCCAAGCGTGCGCGAGAGCTGGCTCGCTTCCACCAGTCCGTCTAACGAAGCTATCCGCAAAAGCTGGCGATACCCCGCCATGCCCATGTGATCGCGAAAATAGATTGCTTCTTGAGAGGGCCTCGGGGCTAGGTCTTCAGCCGCCCGTCGGCGCAGGCTCTCGGATACGTCGCCTTCAGTGCTGCGCTCGGAAGCAAGTTGAGACAGTTGAGATAATTCCCACGGCTCCCAGGCTGATTCAATTCGATGTTGAACTCGCCTTAAGTAGTCCGAGTGTTCGTTCTTATAATTGCTAAGATCGTCATACCAGAAAAACCTAAGTCTATTTATGCGATAGAGAACTCGTTGCAAGAACAGATGATGGGCATTATCCCCAGTCCCTCCACCAAACGCGGTTCGCAGCGCCAAAGCGAGTGCCTGCTCGAAACCCCGCGCAATCGAAGGATCGGAAGAGCTTCGCTGGTCCAGTTCATCCATCGCCATCAACACCGCCAATTGCGCTTCTGCGTGGGCGAAATACTTCGACAGGTGCGCTTCGGTCGGTTTCATATTACCGGGGCTTTCCATTACCGACTCCTCCCATGTTCGTTCCGTGCTGTTTGTGCAAGGCTTCTTTATAAATCAGGCTAAGGCAGGACAGACTTCCCTCCGCTTTGCGAAACTCTGAAATGTCCAGGGTGTCGATAGTGCCGACGTACGGTTGGACCAGATCAACAGTCCGAGGTGCTTGCGCTTCAAGACAGACGGCGTCTTCAACCCGGATCGTGTTAGCGGCCCATGGCTCTTCTTCGGGAACGTGAAGTTTTCTAAGACCCCTAAAGGCAGAGGCATCAACCCAACGTGTGTTCAAGAGTACCGTTTCGTCATTTACGATTCCGCAACCAGTGGTCAAATGAAGCCCGCCACATAGCCTGATTGGCACGACCGTATAACCAAATGTCTCGACAATCTGGCTCAGGGCCGCAATGCCGCGCGCGTTTGTTCGGGTGGAGAGGCCCACAAAGAGCCGTTTGCCAAACTGCACCACGTCGCCACCATCGAGAGTTGCCGGCGGAATGATGCGTTGGATACTTCGAAACTGGGACACCATTCTTTCCACCTCTGAAATCTCGCCCCGTCGCGCTTCCGCACCCATGCTGGCCATTACGCAGACTTCATCGAGAATGATTGCCGTATCCTGAACAAAACAGCCATCAGGATAGGTGTCGTTGGCTGGCATTGCGATCAGATCGACGTTCCACTTCTGGAGGAGTTGGCAATACTCCTCGAGTTGAGAGGCAGCCTTTTTATAGTCGATTTGCTCGCGGGATCGATACGTCAGCTCACAAGCATTTATGCGGCGCGATACTCCACGCGTAACTGCTCTGAAGCTATGATTCTTGAAGGAAGATGGCTGCGTGTTGACTCGCGGCGAGGTGCTGCTGGCCGCGAATGACTCTTCTACTCCAACCTCTACAGAAGCCGCAACGCGAATCGCTAGATTGTCAGAGGGGATTGAGGCGTCTCTGTACGCGAACCGACGTGTGGATAACATTGCTTAACCCTGCTTGATCTAAATTACGATGAATTGCCTGCGCTATTACGGTACACGCCTGAGCTGGTTCGTGTTTTGAGCGTCCTAAACCGCCGAATTTTTTTGACCGGCGGGACCAGCAAGCAATGCCGGTGCCATCAACGGTTCATGGCGCATTCTCAAACGCCAGCGGAAAGTTCAAAACCAGCGTTGTCCTCTGGAGACTCATGCAGCTTCGAGCCGGTTATGGCCGGTGCTTCCACGAGCTCTCGCTTTCTCGCGAAAAAATCAATCAATTTACTCACCTCGCGGCACAATACAGCCAAGTCAGCGGGCTTAACCAGGTAGTCCTGAGCCCCACTATTAATTGCCATCTGCTTATCGGCCTCATACGCGGCGCCGGAAAAAAACATTATCGGAATGCCCGGATTGCATTCATGCAGTGTCTTACAAAGGTCGATTCCTGAACCATCCGGAAGCCATGAGTCCAGCATGTAAAGATCAAAGTGATGTTCGCGTGCCAGTTTCAACGCTTCTACTACGGTGGACCCTGTAGTTACGCGATAATTACGTTCTGCCAATACGAGTGTGATCAGTTCACGCGTGTCATCGTGGTCCTCAATATAAAGAACATGATGCCGCGTTTCCATTTGAATGCCTTTTAGCTTAAGAGGGTTTAGAACTCACAAGAGAGGGAAGGAGTCGACTGAGAACAAATCGTCCGAGATTGGGTTGGCAGTCGTCGGAAAGTACCAACCCAACCTCAAACATCCCTTGCTTGTTATGAAGGAAACATTACTCGATGCCTGGACCAGTGTCGGTACGTAACCGTACCAAGTGTTGCTACTGCCGCGAAGCATGGCGATAACTCACGAATCTGTGTCGAATTCTCAGGGGTACGTTAGCGTACCGAAGCCCGCAAAAGGCACGTTTAGTATGCCCCCACACGATAAGCGCAAAAGATCGAGGAGCGGGTGAGTTCCACGGGACTCGCCCGTCTAATCAAGTGAAATTCAGGAATTTTATTTAACTCTATTAGGAGACGAACCATGAACGCTTTCACTTTACTTAAAGCTGACCACGAAAAAGTTGCGGGAATGCTTGAATCAATCGAGGAGACCACTGAGCGCGCGGTGAAGGGAAGAGATGAGCTTTTCACGCAGCTCAAAAGTGAATTAGACCTGCACGCGATGATTGAGGAAGAGATTCTTTACCCGGCTTTGGAAGAAGCCGACGAGACCCGCGACATCGCGCTCGAAGCCTATGAAGAGCATCGGCTGGTGAAGCAATTGCTCGGCGAGCTCGAAGCTGAAGCAAAGGACACGGAAGAGTGGACCGCGAAGTTTACAGTGCTTAAAGAAAACATCGAGCACCACGTTGAAGAAGAAGAAGGCGAGATGTTCAAGAAAGCGCGGCAAGTATTTGAGCGAGGAAGAAATCGAAACGCTCGGTAACCGGCTGCAAGAAGCAAAACAACAGAACAAAGCTGCCGCCGCTTCATAAAATGCGTTGGCATTCGAATTGCCAACAGCGCGGCACGTGACAATGAAAGTATCAACGAAGGGCGGGAAAACTAAGTAACCGAGAGTTTTGTTGTATTGAATTAAGGTGAACCCGATATTTTTTTGCGGACTAGTTTGACGGGTCATGAAGTAATAGTCGAAATCTCGACAGCTTAAGCGCCAACAAAATTCTCACTGCTCAGTTCCGCCGGCCAAGACCAAAGCGTAATTGGATTCATCGCTCTCTTCCGGGCACCCGTGTCGGTTGCGAGCCTGGTTTCTGTCTAACGAGAAGTAGAGGATTTTTTCAAGAAAGTTGCCGAACCGCGTGAAGAGATTCGCACTTCCGAGGACGTAGTGGTGAGTACAGTTGGGCGCGAACTCTACGAGAAGTTCTTTCGCAACTACACACGCAAACAATGGGGACTCGATCCTTCGGAATTGGATGCAAGCGTAACCTCGCGAGTCCCTACTCGCACCAACCGAGATGACAGGTATTTCACCGACAGATATCAGTCGATGCCGCTGCACGGCTATACGAGGATGTTCGAACGGATGTTGGACCACCCGAACATTAAAGTGCTGCTGAATTGTGATTATCGCGAAGTTGAGAAAGACATTCCGTTCCGCGAAATGATTTACACCGGCCCGGTGGACACGTATTTCGACTATTGCTATGGAAAGTTGCCGTATCGTTCGCTGGAGTTCAAACATGAAACTCACGATCAGCCGGTATTTCAATCAGCTCCCGTCGTTAACTACCCCAACGAACAGGCGTATACCCGGGTGACTGAGTTCAAGCACCTGACTGGCCAGGAGCATAACCGAACGAGCATTGTTTACGAGTTTCCAAAAGCCGAGGGCGATCCCTACTATCCCGTGCCGCGCAAGGAAAATTCCGCAATCTATGCGAAATATAAAGCCCTTGCCGACCGTACACCCGGAGTGACGTTTGTAGGGCGTCTAGCTACATATAAGTATTACAACATGGACCAGATAGTCGCCCAAGCACTAACAACCTATGGAAAGATTGCCGGTATGAAGAGATTGGAAGCTACCCTTCACAGCAACGGCAACGGACATAAGACGCCTGCATCCGACAGTGTTGGGATTCCCGAAACGGCGATGACGGTGGCTAATCGTTAGAGCAAGGCCGTCCGACGAACTTTAGTTTGTCGTCGACCGCCGCTCATAACTCGAAACGTCATGATCTCTGTACCGCATAGACAAGGTAAATCTTATCGAACATCCGGCACCGCCCCTGCGCTGGAGTTGTGGGCCGGAGTTGAGTGCACCGTCAACCGCGTCGGAGATTGTTTTTCGGACCAGCTCGAGCGCAGTGGACACGCCATACGTTCTAAGGATCTGGAACGACTTGCTGAGTTGGGCATCCGCACGCTTCGTTACCCGATCCTGTGGGAGCGAACCGCGCCTGAAGCGTTAGAAAGTCCGGATTGGTCCTGGGCGGATGAACGAATGGAGGCGCTGGAACGACTTGGCATCAAGCCAATCGTTAGCCTGCTTCATCACGGCAGCGGCCCGCGTTATACAAGTCTTCTTGACCCAAAGTTTCCTGAAAAACTCGCTACCTTTGCGGTCGCGGTCGCGCGACGTTATCCATGGGTAGCAGATTACACGCCGGTAAACGAACCGTTGACGACTGCGAGGTTCAGTTGTCTTTACGGTCATTGGTATCCACACGTGCGCGACCCGTTAATGTTCGCACGCGCGATGTTGGCGCAGTGTCGCGCCACTTTGCTGGCAATGCAGGCAATACGAGCCGTTAATCCAGGCGCTCGCTTGATCCAAACTGAGGATTTAGGAAAAGTCTTCAGCACGTCCGCGCTTGCACCAGGCAGAGTTTGAAAACGAGCGACGATGGCTAACCTTTGACCTTTTAACTGGGGGAGTGACGTCTGGCACTGCGATGTGGGATTACCTCACCTGGCTCGGCTTGCCCGCGAGTGAATTGGAGTGGTGCCTCGAGAATCAAACTTCGCCTGACCTTTTGGGTGTAAATCACTACGTAACTAGCGAGCGGTTTCTTGATGAACGCACTGACAGGTATCCGGCCGACTTTCATGGCGGCAACTGCCGTCATTCATACGCAGATGTGGAGGCGGTGAGAGTTTGTGCGGAAGGAGTAGCTGGCCCAAAGGCTTTGATGCAGGAAGTGTGGGAGCGATATCGCTTGCCTATCGTCGTTACGGAGGTACATCTGGGCTGCACGCGCGAAGAGCAGTTGCGTTGGTTTAGGGAAGTTTGGAACGCGGCGGTGGAATTACGTGAAGACGACGTTGAGGTTCGTGCGGTGACGGCGTGGGCGGCGTTCGGCGCCTACGATTGGAGCAGCCTGTTAACCTGCGACCGCGGCACTTACGAACCCGGCGTTTTTGATCTTCGTTCTCCTGAACCCCGCCCGACTGCACTTGCCGGGATGATTCGAACTATTGCCTCGGGAAATGATTTCGATCACCCGGTGTTAGACACTCCCGGTTGGTGGCGTCGTTTCGACCGTTTTTGTTATCCACCGGTTGCGCATCGCGAGCACGGCATTTCGTCCAGCCTTAGCTCTTTTAATAAATCTCGAGGTTCGAGTCGCCCGCTGTTAATCACCGGAGCCCGGGGCACACTGGGCCAGGCCTTCGCGCGAATTTGCCAAAGGCGTGGCCTCGCGTATCAGTTGCTGTCGCGCCAGCAACTCGATATTGCAGAACGAGACTCTGTAATCGCGGCGCTGCATAAATTTGAACCCTGGGCCATCATTAACGCCGCCGGCTTTGTGAGGGTTGATGATGCTGAAGCGGAGGCCAAAGCCTGCCTGCGAGAAAATACAGCGGGACCTGAGTGTCTCGCCCGTGAATGCGCGCTCCGGAAATTGCCGCTAGTTACATTCTCATCTGATTTGGTTTTCGACGGATTAAAACGGGCGCCATATGTTGAAAGTGACGTAACTGCACCGGTCAATACTTATGGGAGAAGTAAGGCGGAGGCTGAAGTGCGAGTGCTCGAACAACTTCCGGAAGCCTTGGTAATACGAACAAGTGCTTTCTTTGGTCCGTGGGATAGGTTCAATTTTGTTCAGGGGGGCTTGATACTCTATCGCAGGGGAAAGGTCAATGGGTTATTGACTTACGATCGAAGACCTAAGGTTCCTGCCGAAACAATAGCGGCAATCCATCGGGACTCCTTCCGTGAATTGGACTGAGTTCTTCATTTGTATTGGGCGGTGGCACCTCA
>JBPCLZ010000202.1:0-20422 GCA_051002775.1 Pyrinomonadaceae bacterium
TGCGATCAGGGCGATGTTTTGGACATCGTTGAAGCTTCCAACGTCGGCGACGGCAATTGTCGCTTCATGTTGCGCTTGGCTGAGTTCACTAGCCAAAGCGCTGAGAGCTTCCTCGCTACGCGCCGCCAAAACTAATCGCGCGCCCTGGTGAGCAGCTTTCCTGGCCGTGACTAGACCAATGCCACTTGTGGCGCCGGTTATGACAACCACCTGGTCATGTAGTCGCTTAAGTTTGATTGTCACCGCATACCCTTTCAGCCAGCGTCGGCGCGAACCTACGCCTTGTCGGTTGCAGGGCGGCCGGAGAGTGAGTTGGGAGCATTTAAGTGCGCGCCGTTGTCCACTCCTACTGCGAGGCGATCAACCAACTCGCCCCCAAGCCAACCCGTAAGGCCAGCCAAAGCGAAACCGACAAAAGAGAGTAGGAGCGCGAGTGTGCTTGGTGCGTAGGGAATGGTATTACCGATCTCGAGGTACCGCAGCCACCAACTGCCCGCAAAAAGAATTAGCACTACGACATTTCCTAAACCGTGGATAGCACCGACTGACTTAGCCCTCGTACCGGTGGGGATCGCCAGAAAATCTATCAACCCGAAAGGCGCAGCGATGAGTCCGCCAATAATGCCGGCGGCGATCATCCAATAGGCTACAGTTAACATGGTGGGATTGCTCCAAACCAGATAAACGATGTCGAAGATGACGGCCGTCGCCAACAGCCCAAACGGAAAGGGTATTAGCATTTGGTGGATTGGATGGCCGAGGATTTTGGCTTTACTTTCCATTAGTTCATCGCTCCTAACGTCGGTTTGTTGAATGTACGGTGTAAGCTTCGCGGACAGATTGAAACCTCTGCTGTTCTTTTCTTTGGCAGATTGACCCGCAGGCGTTCGTAAACAGCCATCGTAGCAGTACAGGAAGCAATTGGAGGGCCCTTCTAACCCAAGTCGAACTTCTGACTCACGGCCAGCTGTTTGCGCGTAATGTTGGGACGAAAAACTTTGCAAGTCTTGGAATTAATATCTCCGTAGACCGATTTAGAGGCTGGGCCAAAACCGTTTCGGTTTGGGACGCAAAAATTATAGAAAACTACGCGGCAACTAGGTGATCAAATTCAGTTTTGACAAGTGGATAGTTCGCAGTTGTGATTTAAGATGCCGGCTCTATCAGGATTTTGATGTGAGAGCCTTCTTTCACTTAAAAATGTTTGAATCTGTTGTTAAGATCTTCGCAATCGGAAGGGACCATGTTTCAGATGTGAACGACTCGCCATCTTCCCCGGACAATTTTTGTGATAAAAGCACCCTATGTCCCTCGGCCCATGCCCTCAATGCCGCGAACAAGTTTCAAGTGCTGCTACCATCTGCCCGTTCTGCGGTAATACAAATTTCCTTCGTAAAACAGGCAACCAGAAAAAGACAGACTGTTCCTGCTTAGGCTCGAACTCCCGCTGCCGCCAATGCAAGGGCCTCGGCTATTATTTCACCAACGAGATGCGAGACACGAGAACTCAAACCGAACGGTAATATTTTGCCTATGTATGCTTGCGTACATAGCGCGTAAAGCGTAAACTCCCACCTATTCGAGCCAACGCGTCCTTCTTATTCCATCACACCCAAACCCGGCAGTTTAGAGAGACTTGAAATGGCAATCCCCAACGCCCGTGTCCTCTGTACAGAGGATGACCCAGACACCCGCGAGTTGATTATCATGGTTCTCACCCAACATGGCTACGAAACCGAGTGTGCTGACAACGCAGACGCAGCGCTTGCTCTGGCCAAGTCTCGACAGTTCGATCTTTATCTAGTAGATAATTGGCTGCCAGGAGTCTCCGGAACCGGACTGTGTGAAAGACTCCGCGCCTTTGATAAGGCAACCCCAATACTTTTTTACTCTGGCGCGGCTTATGAAAGAGATAAGGAACAGGCCCGTTTGGCTGGCGCTCAAGGTTATCTTGTTAAACCCGCTGATGGGGATCAGCTCGCCGCCGAAGTATCCCGGCTCATTGGAGAATCAAAGGTCGCCTCACCTATAGCCGTGCTTTATCCCACGTAGGCTAACCGTAAGCTTTGTAAGAACCTGCTCCTTCTCTTCCGCTGAACGACTCAACGCGGCATTAACCTTGCAACTCTAACCGGTGTAATTTTTTCTGACTTACGCAATTGTGTAGTTTCCGGAGTGTGACGATTCCGAAAAGGACATTCTCTGTTGACGTTCGTACCGGATGGCTACACACTTCATGTAATCAACAGTGTTTTTTTGAACAAGGAGGGGATTCGGATGTACAGACTCGCACAGTCTTCTGCAAGCGCAAACAATAAACAATCCTCACGAAGCAGTGGTTTGGCTCTAGGCAAAATTGAAAACATCGCGGCGGTGGTCGCGGGCGCTACTGTTGTTGGTTACGGCGTCAGGAAACAATCTCCCGTCATCATCGCTCTGGGACTCGTCGGCGCTGGCGCGCTCTTATGCCGCGGCACTTTAAGAAAGCTCGCGTCCAACACGATGGGCTTACGGACTTCCACAGCGGAAGACGTCGCACGCGACTATCACATAGAAAAATCAATAACGATCAATGAAACACCGGAAGGTCTTTACAAGTTCTGGCGTGATTTGGAAAACCTGCCGCGTTTCATCGAGAACCTGGAATCAGTAACGCCACTTGATGAGCGCCGTTCACACTGGGTCGTCAAGGGCCCGGCCAACAGCACGGTGGAATGGGATGCCGAGATATTTAATGAAAAGGAAAACGAACTAATCGCCTGGCGTTCGCTTTCGGGCTCGGAAGTTACAAACGCGGGCTCGGTTCATTTTGAACCAGCTCCCGACGGTCGCGGCACAAAACTGAGTGTGACAGTCAACTACAACCCTCCAGGCGGCAAGGCCGGCGTTTTCCTGGCGAAACTGTTCGGCGAGGAACCTGGTCAACTAATCGATCTCAATCTAAGACGCCTGAAACGGCTGGTCGAAACCGGCGAGATTCCTACGATCGAAGGTCAAACATCAGGCCGTTTGCAGGAGCCTGAACCTGAGCGGAAAGAAAACAAGTTTGCCAGCAAGACTCCCGTCAAGGCATTGACACGTAACGCGAGCGAGGGGGTTGCATGAAAGCACTTTGTTGGCACGGAAAGTATGACGTACGCGTCGACAATGTGCCTGATCCAAAAATATTGAACCCACGGGATGCGATTATCCGTGTGACCACCACGGCGATCTGTGGTTCCGATTTACATCTTTACGACGGCTATATCCCGACGATGAAGAAAGGCGACATCCTTGGTCATGAATTCATGGGCGAGGTAGTCGAGGTTGGCAGCGCGGTTACCAATCTGAAAGTTGGCGACCGTGTGGTTGTGCCTTTCACGATCGCGTGCGGCAATTGTTTTTTCTGCCAACGTGGGATGTGGTCCGCCTGTGATAATTCAAATCCCGATCCGCGCATCGCGGAAGAACTTTATGGTTTTTCAGGCTCGGGACTGTTTGGCTATTCACACATGATGGGGGGTTACGCTGGTGGGCAGGCTGAATATGTGCGAGTTCCCTTCGCTGATGTTGGTCCAATAAAAATTCCCGACGGTTTGCCTGACGAGAGGGTGCTTTTTCTGTCTGACATTTTTCCAACGGGTTACATGGCGGCTGAAAACTGCAACATCCAACGCGGTGATACTGTCGCGGTGTGGGGCTGTGGACCGGTGGGCCAGTTTGCAATTAAGAGCGCTTACCTGTTGGGAGCTGAGCGGGTGATCGCGATCGATGACAATCCTGCTCGATTAAGACTGGCAGCGGAAGAAGGGAAAGCGGAAACGATCAATTTTTCTCAGGAGGATGTCTACGAGAAACTCAAAGCCATGACTGGCGCGCTGGGACCCGACTCCTGCATTGATGCGGTCGGTCTGGAAGCACACGGTCACACACTCGACGCGCTCTACGATCGCGCTAAAGCGGCGCTTTATATGGCGACAGATCGTTTGCATGCGTTGCGCCAGGCGATTTATGCCTGCCGTAAGGGCGGCACTGTTTCAATTCCCGGAGTGTATGGCGGCTTTCTCGACAAGTTTCCTTTCGGCGCGGCTTTTGGCAAGGGGCTTACCTTCAAGATGGGCCAAACACACGTGCACAAATACCTGCAGCCGTTACTTGATTTCATCGCCGAAGGCCACATCGATCCGTCTTTCGTAATTACGCATCGTTTGAGCCTGGCGGATGCAGCCGAAGGTTACAAGACGTTCAAGAATAATCCCGAAGAGTGTTTTAAGGTGATATTGAAACCAGGCATGGACGGCAACGGCAACGGCCACGCTCATGCCCATTAACCAGGAAGGAGAAAATTCATGCCGTTAGAAGCACAGACAACTACCGATCGTGACGAGATCCGCCAATGGGTGGAAGAACGAGGCGGGAACCCCGCCAGAGTTAAAGGTTCCGAATTGTTGCGCATTGATTATCCGGGGTATTCCGGTGAAGACACGTTGGAGGAAATAAGCTGGGAAGAGTTTTTCGAAACCTTTGAAGCCAGCAACCTCGCGTTTTTATATCAGGACAAAACAAAGGAAGGCGAGTTGAGCCGTTTCTCAAAATTTGTCGAACGAGACCCGGCCAAAGAAAAAGGCAGCGCCGCCGGCTCTCGCTAATATTTCGCGATCGCGGGCGAGCAACGCTGGCCGTTTCGGACAATTTGTGCGACCGAGTCGCCGCCCGCGTTCGTTTATCGAACGACAAGAACTATTTCTCTAATTTTACTCCGGCCCTTGATTTGGTCAATATCTCGGGCTCAGCACCAGCCAAAATTAAAATCCAGGGGGAAAACAATGAAGAACACTACTCTAACCACTAGCCACGTAACAGACTTGTTGTATCAAGCGCTCGAGACGGAGAAGGGCGGGGTACAGATTTATACGACTGCATTGCGATGCGCTTTGAACGAAGATCTGAAAGAAGAATGGAACAAGTATCTTGAGCAGACCAAGACGCACGTACAGATTGTTTCCGACATCATTAAGGGCATGAACCTGGACACGGAAGTGGAAACGCCCGGACGAAAAATCGTCCGCCACATCGGCGATTCTTTGGTTCAGGCGATGGAAATGGCTTTGCGCGGACCCGACCTTGCTGCCGCCCAGATCGTAGCCGCGGAATGTGTGACTCTGGCCGAAACCAAGGACCACTTTAATTGGGGCTTGATAGGTGAGCTTGCGAAAAACTCAAGCGGCGATGGCGCGGCGGCACTAAAGGAAGCGCATGATCAAGTCGAGCCCGAAGAAGACGAGCACCTCTATCACACCAGCGGCTGGACCCGTGAGCTCTGGATCGAAGCGCTGGGCATGCCCGCTGTGTTGCCGCCGCCAGAGGAAGAGCAGGACGTAGAGACTGCCATTGAAGCGGCAAAAGCCAAAAAGTCGCGCGCGACGAAAGCATAACTCGGGGACGTTCCTGACAGTTTACAGAAGTCTAGAATGAAAAGCGTGCTCCATTAATTTGCAGGTCGGAAAGGGCGGCTTGCCCCCGCTTGAGCGCCAACGGCGCGAGTCGTTAGCCAACAGCTCAACTTCGTGATGTCCAACGACGAGTCGTCGCGCCGGCGGCGCTCAAAGCGGGGCAAGCCACTCTTCCCGACCTGCAAATCAATATTGCTTGCCCGCCTTCGAGTAGAAAACTTTCAGCGAAGACATTACCAACACACTAGAGGGAGAGAAGATGTCCACAAGAAAAGCGAACAAAGGGAGAGACAAGCAATCAGCCAAGAAGGTTCCTGGCAAAGTTGCGAGCAAGGCGAAGGCGCTGCAAATCCAAGCGCGTATAGACGCCAAACTCGATCCGCGTAACAACGACGCCAAGATAGATGACTTGCAAAAGAATACTGAGGACAGCGGCGGCGAGTTCCTTACAACCAACCAGGGCGTTCGTATCAACGACAATCAAAATTCACTGAAAGCCGGCGAGCGGAGCGCGACCTTACTGGAAGACTTCATTCTGCGTGAGAAGATTACGCACTTCGATCACGAGCGCATTCCTGAACGAGTTGTGCACGCGCGCGGGTCGGCGGCCCATGGCTATTTTCAGGTCTACGAATCGATGGCGCAGTACACCAAAGCTGGGTTCTTGCAGGATCCTGCGATGATGACGCCGGTGTTCGTACGCTTCTCAACAGTTGCGGGTTCGCGTGGTTCGACTGATCTCGCGCGGGACGTGCGTGGTTTTGCAGTAAAGTTTTACACGCAGGAAGGAAACTTCGATATCGTCGGCAACAACATCCCGGTCTTCTTTATTCAGGACGCCATGAAGTTTCCTGACCTGGTTCATGCGGTGAAGCCGGAGCCGCACAATGAAATCCCACAAGCGGCATCCGCGCACGACACGTTTTGGGATTTCATTTCCCTAATGCCGGAATCAATGCACATGATCATGTGGGTGATGTCCGATCGTGCGATTCCTCGGAGCCTGCGCATGATGGAAGGTTTCGGCGTTCACACCTTCCGCTTTATCAACGAACGTGGAAAGGCGCGTTTTGTAAAGTTTCACTGGAAACCGCTGCTTGGTTTGCACGGAGTTATTTGGGATGAAGCGCAAAAAATTTCCGGCAAGGACCCCGACTTTCATCGGCGCGATCTTTGGGAGGCGATCGAGAACGGGGATTTTCCGGAGTGGGAACTCGGCGTGCAGATTGTGGAAGAAAAGGATGAGCACAGCTTTGATTTCGATCTGCTTGATCCAACCAAGATCATCCCGGAAGAGATTGTTCCGGTGCGCCGGATTGGCAAGCTGACTCTAAATCGCAATCCAGACAACTTTTTTGCCGAAACTGAGCAGGTCGCATTTCACATTGGCAACATCGTTCCGGGAATTGACTTCACAAACGATCCGTTGTTGCAGGGACGACTGTTCTCTTACACCGACACGCAGTTGATTCGCCTGGGTGGGCCTAACTTCCACGAGATTCCGATCAATCGCCCGGTGGCGCCCGTGCACAACAACCAGCGTGATGGTTTCATGCGGCAGACTGTGAATCGCGGCCAAACCAGTTACGAGCCAAATACTCTGCGCGGCGGTTGCCCGTTTCAGGCTGGAGCCGATATGGGTGGTTTTACCAGCTTCGCCGAGCGAATTGATGCGCAGAAGATTCGCGCGCGCAGCGCAAGCTTCTTCGACCACTTCAGTCAGGCGACGCTGTTCTTCAACAGTCAGACTGAGCCTGAGCAGGGTCACATCATCCGCGCATTGCGTTTTGAGTTGGGAAAAGTTGAAACGCCGAGTATCCGGGAGCGCATGCTTGGCTTATTGGCGCAAGTTGATAAAGGTCTGGCGAACAGCGTCGCCGAAGGCCTCGGCATGAGTGTGCCGCCAAAGCTCGACAAACCCATGAACATGAGCTTTCCAGCGGATGGCGACCCGCGCAAGTTTCAACCAAAGCGCGTAGCGCAGTCGATTGAAAATTCCCCGGCCTTAAGCATGGTCGACAATCCGAATTTTCCGAAGGACACAATCAAGACGCGCAAGATAGCGGTGCTGCTTGCGGATGGATTTGACGATACGGCGGTGTTGGAAATGAACAAGGCGCTGCTGACGGCTGGTGCCGCGGCGAAGACCGTTGCGCCGCGTCTTGGAACTATCAAAGGAGCGAATGGCGAAGAATTGAAAGTTGACTTTAGTTTTCTTACCGGCTCATCCGTTTTGTTTGATGCCGTTTACATTCCCGGCGGGGAGGGAAGCGTCGACTCGCTTAAGCTGCAACCTGAAGCCGGCGAGTTTGTAAGTGAAGCATACAAGCACTGCAAAGCGATCGCGGCCAGCGGCTCGGGCGTGGGGTTGCTTGCCAAATCACTCAATGAGAAATTCAGCGAGACAAACACCACTGGAAAACTGATCGCTGCAAACGAAGGCGTCGTTACGAGTCGGGGACCGGTAACAGCAAACTTCGCGGCGGAGTTTATTCAGGCCATCGCGCAGCATCGACATTGGGGACGAGAAAACAGTGAAGAGTAGCTAGTTAGGGATTGGGCGTGATTTCCTGGCGTGTCGCTGATTTTTTTGGCGGTGGATCTGGCGGAGCCTTTGGAAAAGCGAAAAGGCGCCACAGTTTTTGGGCTGTCGCGCCTTTTCTAAATATGGTCACTGTCCTCACCCCAGCAACCATGTGATGGAAGGATTCACCAACCATCTAGTTGGGGGGAGTATAGCGCGGCTAATTGAAATTGCAAAGCGCACCCGGGGATTATTTTTAGCCGTTAGAAATCTCTCATAAGTTCCGCGATTTACTTGTTCGTTCTACATACAGATTTCTGTAACCACAGGCAGGTTTTTGAATTCGGGAATAAGGCTCTACCAAAAGTCTCCGTAGTTGACATTTATAAACCGAGCGCGACTAGTTCCCTCCCAGTGTTGCTGCCTGAAGTGAAATACGCTGAAAGCGTTAATCTCACTCGCTCCAGGTCATCAACGCAACGCAATCAGTTCCAGCGCATTTCCATCAGGATCGTCAAAGTAAAGTGACACGGAATTCATCCATTGATGGACAACTGGCGCAGAAACCTCGACGCCTTTCTCTTGCAAGATCTTCTGGGCGTCGTCGAGGTCAGCCTCGCGGACAGTAAAAGCAAAGTGCTGTTTGGGCCAATCGCCTTTGTCTTCCTGCAAAACCACCATGCCGGCATTCCCACCAGCATAAAGAAACAGCCAATTACGCTGGTCGTCGCGCAAGCCTTCCTCTAAGCCAAGCACGTCGACATAAAACAACTCCGCGCGGGCCAGATTCTTTACGCGGATGGCAATTTCGTAAACGCCTTTTATTGGTAACACGCGCGAACCTCCGTTGAATGTAGCGAGTTTACTCCTGGAAAAGATCGGCAAACAAGTATTCGCAAATGATCTTAATAAGCAGAGTCGCTTTCCCAAATCTCACCAATTGCGCACGCGCTCTCTCGGCGGGGGAGGGGCGATGATCGGTGGCGAGGCTGAGGTTGGTGGTTCACAACCTTTTCTTAGCCAAATGCATCCGACAGTCGCTGCCAACCTCTCCCGCTTGCAAAAGGAATCGACTCTTGTTACACCTGCTCTGGCGGAATTGCTTGCCTGGAGAATCACTATGAAAAAGATTTTGCGTCCCATTTATTGCTCTCTTATTGTGCTGGCCTTATTTGTGCCCGCGCTGGCCGACACTATTAGGCTGAAAGACGGCAGCGTCATTCGCGGTCAGGTAATCGGCTTCAAGGATCAGCAGTTCACAGTCCTGATTGGTTCAGGCGCGCAGGGACGCCGGAGCCGCACGACTATTTACGTTGAAGACATCGAATCGATAGAGTTTGACTCAGCTACCACGGCCGTTGCTTCCGTACTTGCGAATGAAGATACTGCCACAACCGGCGGCTCAACCGCTCCGGTCTACCAGCCACCCCGAACCAACCCGCCGGCGAACACAAGCAATAACGCACCAGCACCTGTAAACAACCAAACATTGCCCAGCGGTTCGCCGACGTTCTTTACCATCAAAGTAGCGGTGCGGGCTGATAACGCGAACAACGGATGGTCCAACAGTGGGTTGGTGGTGCGCAGGGGGCAACGACTGCGAATAACGGCTACCGGACGCGTATCGTTGGGTACCGGTCGTTTCTCGACCCCGACTGGAATCGCCGGTACGGACAGCGAAAAACTGATGCGCACCGAAGCAACCGGCGCCCTGATCGCGGTGATTGGCGACGACAATGATGACTTTCTTCTAATCGGTACGCGCCGCGATTTCGTTGCCCAGCGCGATGGCGTATTGTTTCTCGGCGTTAACGAGGGGAATCTGACTGACAATACGGGGACATACGACGTCGTGATTGAGGCTGAAGCAGGCGGCGGTCCGCGTTAATTCGAGCAAACCCCGGGTTTGTAAGTAAGCATCAGATAATAACCAAACGAAGTAGGCGGGTTAGTTACGTTTTGTATGTCCTTTTCTTCTCAGGTAAATGCAATGAAGTTTCCGCAGTTTGCGCTCTCCTTTTTCGCGACGATTGTTTTATCAGCTTTGCTTGTCGCTCCGCTGGCAGTTCCCGGACACGCACAATCGCGACGCCAACCACCCACCAGCAGCGAAAAAAAGAATAAGCGCCCGGGTGAAACTCCTCCGGGTGAAAAGCAGGAAGATCCGCCTCCACCTGATCTAGTGGGCCGACCGCAGGACGCTGAGAGGGTAACTGTTTCCACACAAATCGTTAACGTCGATACCGTCGTTTATCACAAGAAAAGCGGGCAGATTGTTACCGGACTGAAGAAAGAAAACTTTGCCATCTTTACCGACGGCCAGCCGCAGGTCATCACTAACTTTTCCACGCCCGAAGCTCCAATCACGGTGGCGATGGTTATTGAATACAGCAAATGGTCGGAAATGTTCGGCTATTACGGAGCCGGTGGTTTCGATCCCGGCACTTACGAAGTGATCCGCCCCACCGCGATGTTCTTGACGCAGTTTATCAAGCCACCCGACGACTACGTCTCGGTCGTCGCTTTCGACATGCGGCCTACGCCGCTTACGGATTTCACAAACGATAAGACGCGTATTAACCAGGTTATTAGCTTACTACTCCGCAGTCACCCCGCCTTTCGGGAAACAAATCTTTTTGATGCGTTGAAGTTTGTGCTGGTCGGAGGGAGAGGCGATTCCGTAGTTCTGGAACAGTCAAAGAATGAGCGGTCAGACTATGCCGGGATGGTGAGCATTCAAGGCCGTCGCCGTGCGGTGCTCCTGGTAGCATCGGGCATCGACACCTTTAGCAAGATCAATTACGGAGATGCGCGCAAGATTTTACAAAATGCGGGGATTCCCGTTTACATTATTGGCACCGCAAATCTCTTCTTTAAGAAATATTCAGATAACCTGGATGCTACAGATAGCATTTCAGGCGCACCGGGCAGAATGACTTTCTATCAGGCACAAAACACACTCAAGACGTTCGCCAGTGAAACTGGCGGCGCATATTTCCCGGTGACTTTTCCCGGTGAACTGCCGACTGTGCTGGGTTCAATAAATGGGTTATTGCGCAGTCAATATAGCCTGGCTTTCAATCCGGGCGACGTGCGCGACGGCAAGCAACACAAGATTAAGGTGAGCGTCGACGTCAATGGCGACGGTGTCTACGACGACAAGGAATACGTTATTCAAGCGCGACAGTTGTACAACTCTCCGAAGCCCGACGCGGTTCCCAAACCGTAGTGGACTATACAGACAGAAAGCCTCAGGCAGCGACAGGAATGTCGCTGCCTTATCTTTTGCTGTGTGCGAACTCAAAGTTTGAGGTGCAACGATGATACGCTTTGATCGTGCATAAGACGGATGTAATGGTCATCGGTGGCGGCGCTGCCGGTCTTTTTTGTGCGATTGAATCGGGAAAACGCGGGCGCAAGACGGTGGTGCTCGAGCATGCTGGTCAGATTGGCAAGAAGATAGCTATCTCGGGAGGCGGTCGTTGTAATTTTACCAACCTCAATACTGCGGCGGAGAATTTCATTTCTAACAACTCTCACTTCTGCAAGTCAGCGCTCGCCCGCTACACGCCCGCAGATTTTATTTCACTTGTAGAGAGACATCGCATTCCCTATCACGAGAAAAAGTTGGGTCAGCTGTTTTGTGACGGTAGTTCGCGCCAGATAATCGAAATGCTGCTGCAGGAGGCCGCCGGTGCCGGGGTGGAGATTCATTGTGGCTCACTGGTCCGTAGCATAGCGCGTTCAGCACCAGATGCTTTTCCGGGCAAGTCGCTTTTCGAGGTCAAAACCAATACGGAGGCCTTTGCTTCCCAAGCGCTCGTGATTGCCACCGGGGGGCTATCGATCCCGCCGCTTGGCGCAACTGATTTCGGCTATCGTCTGGCGCGCCAGTTTGATCTTTCAATTGTTGAGCCTCAGGCGGGACTCGTGCCTTTCACTCTTTCGCCTCAGGTGCTGCGTGAATTGGCGCCTTTAAGTGGGGTGTCGATCGATGTAACAGTCGAATGTCAGGGCAAAAAATTTCGTGAGCACATGCTGATAACGCATCGCGGTTTGAGTGGTCCTGCGATACTGCAAATTTCTTCGTACTGGCATCCGGGACTGAGTGTAAAGATTAACTTGCTACCAGATCATGACGCGTTCAGACTTCTACGGGATCATGAAAATCGGGAGATCTCGCTGGCAAACTTTCTCGGTCAGTTTCTGCCGCGCCGTTTCGCGGAAGCCTGGTGCGCACTTAACTATCCTTCGCAGCCTTTAAAACGTTACACGCCTCGACAACTCGCGGACATCGGCGAAAAACTAAATCAATGGGAGGTCACGCCTATAGGAACTGAAGGCTTTAAAAAAGCAGAGGTTACTGTGGGAGGTGTGCAACCAGTGAACTTTCATCGAAAACGATGGAAGTGAAAAAGGTACCCGGGCTTTATTTCATTGGCGAGGTCGTCGATGTTACCGGTCAACTCGGCGGTTACAACTTCCAATGGGCCTGGGCGTCGGGTTTTGCCGCGGGGCAGAATGTTTAAAGAAAGGGGCAGCAAAGTTTCGTTTGCTGCCCTTTCAGTATTTCCTGGCCGCGAAGCTACTACAACTTCAAGACACCATTCTCGACAATCGTCTTGCCATCGAGCGTCACAGTGCTGCCGGGCAAAAACATGTCCAGGCCATAGGAAACTTTGTTATCGCCGCCGGCCCAGGTGTTGTTGCCAATCCCGACCGTTACCATGCCGGATTGAACCCAGTTCCCCAGTTTACTTGTGGGCCACACACGCAAATTGGGGTTGATGCCGAAGTCGACAAAGGAGAATATTTCTTTACCTTCTCCTCTTGCGTCGTATGTTTTTTTCAAATCCTCAAAGCCCGGGCCCGAGCCTGTCATCTGAGTCATTTTTCCGCCTGCAAACTTCAACGTCAGATTGGTGACTTCTTTTCCGTTCGCATAAGTTTGCGTCACCACCACGGTGCCCTCAGCAGTTCCCGGTACCGGAGCGCAAAATACTTCGCCGGCGGGCAGGTAAACCGCTACGGCTGGTCCACCTTTCTTCACATCGTCGGCCGAAATAATTCCATCACTAACGAAAAACGGCCGGCCTTCAATCCTGACTTTGAGATCAGTTCCATTCGGATTCGTAATGTGCACTTCCTTGCCGGCGGCAAGCGTGGTCTTGATGTTCTCTCCGGTGGTCTGCACGGTCGAGTAATCGGAATTCACAGCTTCCCAGAAAGTTTTTGCCAGATCGTCTTGCGAGATGCCAAAACGTTGCGCACGATAAGCCGTGGGATATAGTCCGTTGCCTACGTTCACTTGCCGCACGTTTCGCTTCAGATAGAGATCGGCAACGGGTTCGCCTGCCTTGCCGACCGCTGCCAACCGCGTTTGTGAAATGCCGGAAGCGATATCGTCCGCCTCGTTTGAATCGATGACGATAGTGGCGGCTGGAAGAGTTGCTAATTTAAGATCGAGTTCGGGGGGTTGCGAATCGTATTTGTCCGGGACTTCTTCATAATACTTTTTGAATATCCGATCGCTGTTGACCGTTAACAGCGGAAAAGCTCCGGCCTTGCGTACATCAGTGGCAATGTTCTCCAATAACTCCATATCGCGAACGCCACCGCTGACAAAAACGATTTCCGCTTCCTTGACGCCGGCAACCTGCGTGACCAGCCGATTAGAAAGTGCTTCCAGATCGGTTGCAGCCATCTTCTTCGCAGTTTCCGTCTGCGGAGTGGCTGTGTTCTCAGCAGTATTTGTGGGAGGCTGCGCCGGCTGACATGAAAGCAGCGCCAGAAACGCGGACACAGAGACGAGCAGGAAGTATAACTTACGAGACATGGGCGGCTCCTTTGTTACGAGGGAAGTTTGGGATTGCAGCGCTGCTTCTACGCCAAATCGAAGCACAAGTCAATGTCATCGTCCTGGAACCGCACGTGTTACAACGAACTCGCCATCGATTTTGTCACTAAGCAGGAAAATCTCTAAGTTGGGAAGGCAGGCTTGCCCCCGCTCTTATTCTGACGAAAGACTGGCTGGGGTAAACCACCCTTCCCAACCCTGAGACTACGGTGTTTGAGCGGTGGTTTGAGGATGACAAGTTGGTCCAACGTGTAGAAAATTATCCCAGTATCACGCGCCATGAATGCGCAAGCGAAACTCGTCGTTGATAGCGACGATGTCCGGGCTGCGGCTTGAGAAGAGCCGGCTTTCGCGCAGCAGCATTGGCAATCCGCCTTGCGCCAATTCCAGTCCGTAAGCGCGACTTGAAAAGACCGCAGCAATCTGCGGACTCAAGCGCTGCGGCACGCCATAGCGGATTGCTTTTTGCGCCAGCGGTGAAAAGCCAGCAGTTCGTCGTGGGTTTATCAGTTCCAACGAATGGTCGAAGATGTGAAGGCGCGTTGTCTGTTCACGCAGCGCCAAATCGCGATGGACCAACAGGTTTGTTATGGCCTCAACGACGGCGTCGCGATGATAGTTTGCACGGGCAGCAATTGGACTCTCTTCCACAACCGCGGGCGAGAAAGTTTTTGGCCGCGTCTCCCAAAGATCGCAATAGCGGCGCACAAATCGTAGAGCGCTTTCATAAATAGTAAGAACGTTGCCGGAAATGGTAACGCGCTCGATTACCGGAGACTTCGTTGATTCGCCGCCGAATCGCGTTGCGAAGATCGTTGAGCGCGGCAGAAGATCTGCGACACGCTGGTCATGTCCGAACAGGAGCAACCCGGCAACGGTGGGCGTTAATTCACCAACTCGTTGTGTGGCCATAAGCAAATCGCGTTCGAGCACTTCTCCGGTCGGATAGCCACTGGCTCTGGTGCTGTTGAATGCGTCGCCCTCGAATTCGCGAAGAAAACTCCAAAGATGTGCTTCGTCGACATCCTCGATCGTCGCCCCTAGCGCCGGCAGATTTTCATATGACAAAGGCCGCGTTTCATCCAGCAACGCTGCCACTTCCTCCGGCGTGGCCTCGCGCTTTTCTGCACCAATGCGCAGATAGAAACGGCCATCGCGAGTGCGATAGGGCCGGCGCTTCCCTTCTATGTCGAGCGCAACGATGCGCCGGCCGTTATCGAAAGCGAGGCGATCCACAAAAGGGAAAAGTGGCGGCTCGATATCTTCGCGGCAGATTCTGACCAGTTCTTCCTGAACGTTTTCGGGGTTATCAACGCCTTCAATGCGCAGTTGATCATTAACCCCAAACACGATAACGCCACCGCCCGTGTTGGCCAGCGCCACAATCTCCTGTGTGATTTTTTCGGTGTTTGAGAGCTTTACCTTTAGCTCGAGGAAGGTATCTTCACCGCCGCGGATTAGACGTAATAGTTCTGTGCGTGACGTCGCCGGGGCAGGCGTCGAGAGGTAATACTCCTGAAACAAACGCTCGGTGGTTGGTTCGTGACGCTGGTTGCTGCGAAATTTTCTGCGAGCCATTTGTGTATGACGGGAAGCGCTTCTGAGACCCGTCGCCGCTCACTCTTCCGGATCGTTCACGGCTTCATGTATTGCCAGTTCCCTTTTTTGCAATGCTTCCCCCTGAAACGGGAGCAACATCAAATAGAAACCAACTGAAAGGGCGGCCAGAAGAGCGAGTGTAACATACACAACCGACACGTTCTGCGCCACGTAACCAGCGGCTGTAGCTGCCAGCGGAACCAGCGCCAACAACAAGATCATCGGTATCAACAACAAGCCAACGACACCGGCAACATTCAACCGTTTGCCATACTTCATCCGTTTGGGAAAGTGTATTGAAAACCAGTTGCCCATTAGCGACATTAGCGCTGCGAAGGCGACGAAACTAAGGGCCGCAAAGAGCAGCGCGGTGAAAGACAGGTCCCGGAAAACGAGTTCATTGATTGCGATCAAGCCAGTGCAGAATACGAGCGCGAGGAACAACATGGAAATATTTTTCCCCAGTAGTACTTTTTTGCGATCAACTGGCGAGAGTATTAGCGTGCGCATGCCTGCCTGCTCAAAAGCGAACTGATTGCAGAAAAGACCGGCAAGAATCATGAACACATAAAGAATGCCGGCTGTAGCCATCAGGCCTTCGCCATAATCGAAGAAGTTTCCGGAATGCCTGGTTCCGGTTTCCACGCGCGCCTCATCGAACCGGCTCCTGTTCATGAAGCGAATCACGATGAGTATTAATGGCATTAACGTCATCATGCGAAGTTGCGCGTTGCGCATTGCGTAGCGCAGTTCTTTCTCAATAATGGCCGAGAGCGGCTGCGAAATGATGGGCAAGTTCCAGCCGGTGTGCGGTTCATCTGCTACGAGTTGCTGCCGGCGTTTTTGTTTTGCCGCTCCCCCGCCGAGGGTTGCGCGCCGCGCCAGCCAATAAGTAATCACTACAAAAACAGAAGTGTAAGCGGCGAGCAGCAACAGTACGAGAACATAAATAACAGTTTGTCCCGGCTGGAGGCCGCGAGTAAGCGCATATGCGACGGCCCCGGGCGGCGTCCAGCGGAGCGCGGCAATTGAATCGGCATGACGGAAAATTACCGGCGCAATCTGACCAAATAAGGCGCCGCCTAACCCGGCAATCGCACCTATCAAAGCCAGCAAGGTTTCGCCGCGAGTTCGTTTGCGGCGAATCAAAGAGCCAATAGAGGCGGAAACCCATTTCGACAATGCCACGCCGAAAGCGGCCGCAACCAACGCAATCAGAATCGCTGCCGCCGTCTTACCCGTGGCCAGACCCACACCAATTCCGACCGCAATCACTGCCGGGATCGCAAATAGCGATTGCAGCGTCGCCACCTCGCTCACAAAATCGAGAGCGAAGAGTTTTCGTAAACTTACGGGATAAAGCAGCAGGTTGCCGGGATCAAACTGGCGCCCGCCGCCAATGCTTAGCGGCAGGGTGGCCCACAGCACGTAGCACAAAGAAAATATCGAAAAGAAAATGAATTCAGCAGACGGAACAACGACATCGCCGCCATGAGCAGTCACCAAACCCTGGGTCTCAACAGCGCGACCTGAAATCGTCAAAGCGTACGACGCAACACCAAGTCCAACCGCAATCAACAGCGACAACGCCAAAGCCGCGAGCATGGCCAGCAGGGACGCCACGCGATTCACCACCGCTTTGGACTTGCGCATCGAATTGCGAAACAGAGCCCATTTCAGCCAGATAAGTGTGCGAAGCTGGGACATTAGGTAGTGAAGCAAACAGCAAACAGTCAGATACGCGCTACTCAGTTTACTTATTCTTCATCAACAGTTGCTTTCATTCTATACTTACACACGAGATCTCGTCTGTTCTGTTAATCGTTCTCGGTTTGCGGTTTTCGCTTCCCGGTTGGCTGTTTGCTGTTTACTGTTTACTGTTTGCTGTTTACTCTTTTCTCATGAGCGCCTACGTCAGTCTCGGTTCAAATCTCGGCGACCGTGCGGGTAATTTGTTACTCGGTATTCGCGGCATGCTCGCTGCCAATCTCGAAGTAACCAGACTGTCGCAGATTTATGAGACTGAAGCGGTGGAAACGTTTGCACAGCCGGCTTTTCTCAACATGGTAGCGGAACTGCGGGGCAGTACACTTCCTCGTCCGGAAGAATTGATGGCCCGGCTACTGCGAATCGAATACGCAGGCGGCCGCACGCGCGAAACGGCGATGGCCCCGCGCACGCTCGATCTCGACCTTCTTTTGTATCCAGACGAAACGAGTGATACGCAGTTTTTGACGTTGCCTCATCCGCGGCTGCATCACCGCCGCTTTGTGCTTGTTCCTTTGAACGAGCTCGCGCCAAAGCTGGTTCACCCCAAGCTAAACAAAACCATCAGTGAATTACTCGGAGAGTTGGACGAAAATCCGCACGTAAAGCTGTGGGCCAGCAGTTTAGACTCCAAGCTTTAGCTTGTTTTCTCGGGAGGCGATAACCTTAAGGTTGGACTCTGAACTTCTTGAGCGCTGCCCGACTTTCCACTTTCATTTTTCCCCTTTTTTTGCTTTTGCCGTTATAATGGCGCCCACTTGCTAACCAGCCTTACACATTTCAAACGTGCCGGTAAAATGGCAATCCTATTGGGCCGCCGAGCGTAGCCAAAGAGCCAAAATATGCCGTATCTGAAGCCTGAACGTCCCGAAAAAGTTAATGCCCCGTCGCTCAAAGCCAGTAAACAACGAGGCGAGCGATTGGTTTGTTTGACCGCCTACGATTACCCAACGGCCCGCATCGTTGACGAGGCAGGCATCGACATTATTCTCGTCGGTGACAGTTTGGGAAACGTCGTGTTGGGCTATGGCAACACCGTGCCGGTCACGCTGGATGAAATCCTGATTCACCTGAAGGCGGTGCGGCGCGCAGTGCAACGCGCATTGCTGGTTGCCGACATGCCTTATGGTTCGTTTCACACAGGCGCCGATGATGCGGTACGAAATGCTTTGCGATTGGTGAAAGAGGGCGGCGCTGAAGCTGTCAAACTCGAGGGAGGTCACAAACGCGTACAACTGGTGAAGCGGCTGGTTGACGAAGAGATTGCGGTGATGGGCCATATCGGCTTAACGCCTCAGTCAATCAACAAGCTTGGCGCCTATCGCGTGCAGGGAAAAACTGCCCCGGCGGCGCGCCAGTTAATTGACGATGCGCGTGCGTTGGAAGACGCCGGTGCGTTTGCAATTGTGCTGGAAGTTGTACCGCGCGAAATCGCGAAAATGATTACCGAAAGCGTCAGCATTCCGACCATCGGAATTGGCGCAGGCGTGCATTGTGACATCCAGGTGCTCGTAATTCACGACATGCTCGGCCTCTCGTTTGGAAAACTCGCGCGCTTCGTCCGGCCTTACGCAAACCTGCATGAGGTAATGACGGGCGCCATCAGTCGCTACGCCGATGACGTACGTAGCGGCGTTTATCCATCAGATGACGAGTCGTATGCCCTCCCGGCCGAAGCCGCAGAGGAACTGAACATCACAGAGCCAGCTAAAGATTCTAAAGCCCGCAAGTCCTGAACGCGATTTCCAACTTAAACTATGGAGATAATTAATCGCCGCCAGCGCATGAGTTCCGTCGCGCGCAAAATTCGCCGCGACCAGGATCGAACGATTGGGCTGGTGCCGACGATGGGCGCATTGCACGAGGGCCATCTCGCTCTGGTGACAGAAGCGCGACGAATGTGTGATGTCGTAGTGGTGTCCGTTTTTGTAAACCCAACGCAGTTTGGTCCAGCCGAAGATTACGAGCATTACCCGCGCGACCTGACAAAGGACACCGCGTTGCTGACTGATTACAACGTTGACTACATATTTGCTCCGACTGCGGAAGAAATGTATCCGAAGGGCTTTTGCACTTATGTAAATGTGAGCGGTCTTTCCAAGCTACTCGAAGGCGAATCGCGGCCCGGCCACTTTCGCGGGGTGGCTACGGTAGTTTCCATCCTGCTGAACACAGTGCGACCTGACTTCGCTTTCTTTGGGCAGAAGGATGCGCAGCAGTCGGTGATTATTAAGCGTATGGTACGGGACCTGGCCTTCGACACTGAGATCGTGGTCTTGCCGACTGTGCGCGAAGATTCCGGCCTGGCGATTTCATCACGTAACCTTTATCTGACTGAGGAAGAACGCGAATCAGCCGCGGTGATTCATCGGGCCCTCGCCGGCGCAAAGGAAACCTTCAAGAAAGGCGAACGTCACGCAGCCAAGTTGGCGGACATTGTGCGTTCAACGATCGAGGGCGAACCACAAGCTCGTCTTGACTATGTAAGTATTGTTGATGCTGAGACGCTTGAGAAGCTGGATAAAATCGATGAACGCCCGGTATTGATCGCCGTTGCCGCCTACGTCGGCAAGACCCGCCTGATCGACAATATAGTGGTGAATAAGGCGAAGAAAGACGCGGCGACGTCGAAGGCATAATTTTAGCTCACCTGCGGTTTTGCTCTCTCCTCTGTTAAAATTCAAATCGTTATTTATGTCTGATCAGAATAAGCGAAAAGCGCACATTAAATTTGTGCTTAACGGCGAATCAACCGAGGTGGCGTTTGCGCCGCACAAGACGTTGCTCGAGGTTTTGCGCGAAGACCTTGGCTTGATGGGGACAAAGCATGGGTGTGAGCTCGGCGAGTGTGGCACCTGCACTGTGCTGGTTAACGGCCGTTCAATTCTTTCCTGCCTGATGCTTGGCCTCGATGCGGAAGGCCAAGACGTTAAGAGCATCGAAGGCATGGCGATAGGCGCGCAACTTCATCCGCTCCAGGAGACATTTGCTGACACCGGGGCAGCTCAGTGTGGTTATTGCTCGCCTGGATTTTTGTTGGTTGCTGAAGAGCTGTTGAAAAAGAATCCAAAGCCCGATCGCGAAACGATCAAGGAAGCGCTCTCTGGAAATCTGTGCCGCTGCACCGGCTACATAAAAATTTACGAGGCGGTCGAACTCGCTGCCGCACGCATGCGCGGTGAGGAAGTGGAACTGCCGCGCGCGAGTGTCTATGGCTTGGAATGATTGGCTGCGGACTATGCG
>JBPCLZ010000203.1:0-3836 GCA_051002775.1 Pyrinomonadaceae bacterium
CACTGACTGCGCTAGTAAAGGCGGTTTTGAACTCGCTGATCATGCCGCCAGTGCGCCTACTGGTGAAAAGGAATTTCTTTGTTGTGGCGTCCGCAATCTGAAATTCTGCTATCCGCCGCGCCTCCGAAGTTAAGGGAATTGTACGCGGTTTCCCGTTCTTACTCTTTGTGACCAAAAGCTCGTCGGGTTTGACCTCGATTCTCTTCCCGTTGATGACAAAGAATTGGGAGTCGCTCGACAGATTGACGTGTTCAACTTCGAGCCGACAGAACTCGCTTTTCCGCAGGCCCGTTTCAAGCTGGAAACGGACTATTGGAAAAAGGTGAGATCTGCGACCTGAAAATTGAGCAAACAACCTCGGCTCTTCCTCGTCGGTCAAGAACCTTTCCCGCTTGTTCCGCGCCGGCAACTTCTTCTTGATAGCCATTGGGATTGAGTGACACGGATTCACCTGGGCCACGCCCTCCCGAAGGGCCATATTAAAGACTGACGATACGAGCGCCACTTCTTTGTAGACTGTCGTGGGATTACGCAGTTGCTTTCGTTTTGTCTTTGATTTCAAACGCGTATTGATGTACTGAGCAATCAGCATTGGAGTGATCTCTGTAAATGTCTTTCCCAAGAAGAAGTGTTTCAGCACTTCTCCCCTAAACTTGTCGTGTCGCCAACTAGCCTTATGCTCTTTGGCGTAGGGCAGAAACACCTTATCGAAGAACCCTCCGAAATCCTCCAGACCGACCTCCTTTCCGTAGGTGCCCTCACGCAACTGGGTGCGGATCTGAATACGAATCTGCGCTTCGTGACCTCGGGCTTCTGTTTTGGTTGCAGCGAAGGGCAGGCCTTTCTTTCCGTTAAGGGTGCCAGAAATCCTTTTGCCACCCTCGGTGAATTCAAACCGGAAGAACTTCTCGCCTTTTTCCTTTCCCTGATCATATTCGCTCCTCTCGTCTTTGAAAGGGCAGATTGCAGGCGAGCTGGAGCACCGCAATCATAGATTCAGACGTTTGGGGTTGGCAATAGACTCATTACTCAACTACCGAAAGATTCAATTCAGTCTTGCCAGTTTTCTTAACTTTTGGTTTTGGGATCCGTGCCCATTCAAGTAGCTCTTGAACCGGGAACACTCGCAAGCCGTCAAGATCAGCAAAGGGAATAGGGTAAGGCGGCTTGTCAACGATCGCTTTGTCTACCAAATTTCGCACGTGCGAATCTGAACAGTTCATCAGGAATGCAGCCTCCGCAACCGATGCATATTCCTTTGCTTTAATCTTATCCAGAGCTAGGCGAGCGGTTGCCGCCTCATCGTTTACAGGTTCCTCCACGCACAGGGTGTGCACTGTCTCAAGCAAGAGTTCCAGTTGGTTGTGGATTTGCGCCACCTGTGCCTTAACTTCCTCGAGAGATGCCATAGAAATACTCATAACACAGTTGTCAGACTTATTTTCTAGCCTTGGTAACTCGAAGCGAGACTTTGGCAAGTCAAGGGTAAATCTTCCACAGGCGGGTCCCAAAAACGTTAGTGTCGAAAGTGCATTATTATGTTCTTAGAAGAAGCGGGGTATTCGGCAGCATACGAATAGCCTTCGCAATGACAGTCGAATATCTCCGCTGGAGAAAGCTCTTGACTGGAGGCCATGCTGGGCTGAGGTCGAGAGCTTTTTTCCTTAGGGAAACTGCAATGTTGACAAAACAGACAGCGGCAAAGCTAGAACGAACGACTTTCACCATAAGCCGTGAGATGGAGTACTTCTCAGAGGATGAACTTAGGACTCAGATCGACTGCGGAATCATGGTCTGGCCGCTGGCGCTCACAAAGGAGTTGATCGATAACGCACTGGATGCGTGCGAGGAAGATTCGCTTGTGCCAGTTGTCACGGTTGACTTGGACGGCAACAACGTAAGTGTCACCGATAACGGGCCGGGCTTACCAGAGGACACCTTGAGAGGATCTCTAAACTACATGGTTAAAGTGAGCAACAAGACTCGCTACGTCTCGCCTACGCGAGGGAGGCAAGGAAACGCGCTCAAGTGTGTTTGGGCGGCACCCTTCGTGTATAACGGTGAGCGGGGACGGGTGGAGGTTATTACCCCGAAATATGCCTATGAAGTCAGTGTGGTGGTCAATAAGTTGCACCAAAAGCCACAAGTTGACTTAATTCCGCTCAACCGGTCCCTTGTAAAAAACGGCACAGTTATTAAGGTTTGGTGGCAAAGAAATGCTAGCTTTTTTAGTGACTCGAAACCGGGTGATTTTTACAAGAAAGCTCTGAACCTTCTGCAAAGCTACGCAACATTTAACCCCCATGCCGGTTTCCGACTGTGTCAGGAAGGGGAGACATTGATCGTCAGCGACCCTCTTGTAACGGGCTGGCAGAAGTGGATGCCATCAAATCCTACGAGCCCTCATTGGTATAGTTTGGACGACCTTACCGATCTCCTTCGGGCACAGGTGACCAATGGGCAGTCTCAGAAGACTGTGCGGCAGTTTATCTCTGAGTTCTGCGGATTGACCAGCACGGCTAAGCAGCAGTCAGTTGCGGCTGAAGCTGGTCTTTCAGGACAAATCTTGGATGATCTGGTAAGGGGACTACGATCTCGACGCCGACAAAATTGCGCGCCTACTGAAAGCGATGTGCGCCGCTAGCAAGCCAGTAAAGGCTAGAAGACTTGGAGCTATTGGCAAAGACGCAATGAGCAAAAGACTAATTGAGGTTGACGGCATTTCGGAGGAAGGCGTCCTCAATTATGTAAAGCAGGTCTCGGACGACGTAATGCGCCCCCATATAGTCGAAGTCGCTATTGGACACCGACAAGACAGGGAGAAGAGACGCATCCGTTTTGGACTCAACTTCTCGCCCACGTTGGACGTTCCCTTTCCGCTTCTGCGTGACTGGCTTGGCGAGGCCATGATGGAGTCCCGCGATCCTCTGTGCATCAGCGTCCACGTGACCACACCTCGTTTTGACTACATTGGCCGCAGTAAGTCAATGCTAGTTCAGGGCGATCCAGGCGAAAACGATGAGGATCACGAAGATGACGATGAAGAAGAGGAGTTTTGAGGATGAAAGGAGACGATCTCAGCAAGTCAGTGCGCAACGCAATCTTTAGGGCAAGCAAACCCTGGCGCGCAGAGAAGAAGAAAACGAGACGTAAGCAGCGTTATCTTAGCCCAAGCGCTGTCAAGAGGCTTTATGGGAAGCATGGCGAGCTGAGCATCAAGGCAGCAGCCTATCAGGTGATGGAGCGAGCTTACATGCAAGCCAGCGTGAACAATACCTTGCCGGCAAACGCCAGGCAGGTTATGTATCAAGCTCGCCCACTTGTTTTGAAAATTACTAGCGGCAGAATCTGGGCCCACGCGCAGGACTTCACCCAGAAGCACCTCCCCAACTTTATGAAGGAGAACCCTGCGTTGACGGCTGGCTGGGATGTTGTTTACGACGACCGCGGACATATCGAAGAGCCACATACAGATCGCCGGATCGGCTTGGGCACTCTGTCGGTCCGAGGCTATACAAATGATTGGATGACAAAAATGCCGACGCTAACCCTCAGCAGTATCAGCCTAGGTGTGGAGACGAGCGGGCCGGGAAACCGTTTCAAGTTTGCGCTATTCATAGAGAAAGAGGGATTCAACGCACTTCTTGAGCGGGCACAGATAAGGAATCGTTACGATATTGCGGTCATGTCCACAAAGGGTACTTCCGTCACTGCCTCAAGAGAACTTCTCGAATCTCTAACAGCTCAGGGTGTGACAACGTTAATTGCTCATGATTTTGATTCGTGGGGATTCACTATTTGCCACACCTTCCATACAAGTACAGATCGTTATACGT
>JBPCLZ010000204.1:0-11834 GCA_051002775.1 Pyrinomonadaceae bacterium
GGCTTGCCCCCGCTCTTCCTCTTCACAGTCCTCAACCAATCAGATCGGCCGTCTGGTTAACCAGCAGGCTTACAGTTACAATCCCGCTGCTTTGCCGCAATCCCAATCCACGCTCGCGCCGGAAGGCTAATTCGATGATTGACTTCAGCATTCCCCCCGAACTCGAAGCAGTGCAACAACGTGCTGCCGCCTTCATGGAAGAGTTTGTTTATCCAAACGAAAGTAAGCTGGTCGAGGATGAAGGGCTTCCGGCTGATCTGGAAAGAGAACTGCAACAGGAGGTTAAGGCGCTCAATCTTTGGGCTCCGCATTTGCCGCCCGAGTGGGGCGGGATGGGAATCGGTTTCATCGGCCAGGCGCTGGTCAACGAGATTGCGGGTAGATCGGTGATCGCGCCGCGCCTGTTTGGCAACGACGCGCCCGATGCGGGCAACGCGGAGTTGTTGCTGATTGCTGCTACGCCGGAACAGAAAGAGAAATACTTGCGCCCGCTTGCCGCCGGGGAGGTGCGTTCCTGTTTCGCGATGACAGAACCCGAAGTCTCCGGCTCTGACCCCACTGGCCTGCGCACAACCGCGGTGAAAGATAGAGACGAATGGGTTATCAACGGTCATAAATGGTTTACCAGCGGCGCTATCGGTTCGGCATTCGCGATTGTGATGGCGGTAACTGATACGGCCGCGGACTCACATCACCGCGCCAGCATGATTCTTGTGCCGACAAAGACTCCGGGTTTCAACATCCTGCGCAACATTCCGGTGATGGGTTCCGGTGGACTTGGCGGTCACTGCGAAGTCCGCTTCGAAGACTGCCGCGTGCCCGTAACGAATCTGCTTGGTGACCTGGGTCAAGGGTTTAAGCTGGCTCAGGCGAGACTTGGACCAGGCCGCATACAGCACTGCATGCGCTGGATCGGTGCCGCGCAGCGAAGCTTTGACATGATGTGCGCTTACGCGCTTGAGCGGCAGACGTTTGGCGAGCCCCTCGCTAAAAAGCAGAGCGTGCAAAACTGGATTGCCGATTCGGCTGCAGAGATCGGCGCCGCTCGGCTGATGACATTGAACGCAGCCTGGAAGTTGGATCGCGGCGACGATGCGCGCATCGAGATCTCGTTAATTAAATTCTTCGGCGCGCGCGTCTTGCATGACGTGATCGATAGAGCTATCCAGGTCCATGGCGCGCTTGGGTATTCCAAGGACACGCCGCTGGAGATGTTCTACCGGAATGCGCGCGCCGCGCGAATTTACGACGGACCCGATGAAGTTCACCGGCAAGTGGTGGCGCAACGCATACTCAAAACTTTCGCGCGCGCGAACTAAGTCCAATCCTTTGAGTGCCGCGGCCCGGCGCCCCTTTGGTCTGCCCCGCTGTGACTCCTATTCTTTTAAGAGAGGTTGTTGCGAACGGTCGCGACCGGCCATAGCAGGGCCGCCGCACTCCAGGGAGTTGATGCTTCATGGCAGCGAGCAAAGACAGCACTGCGGTAAGAGCAGGCGAGGAGTTGGATCTTGCGGCGCTGAATCGTTATCTGCGCGAATATCTGACCCCCCAATCCGTCGACACTGAAATTCAGATCGAACAATTCCCCGGCGGGCACTCAAATCTTACTTACTTAATTCGCTACGGCGATCGGGAATTCGTGTTACGCCGGCCGCCAGTTGGTCCGGTTGCGCCAACCGCCCATGACATGCCGCGCGAGTACGAGCTGCTGTCAGTGATCAACCCCCATTTTCCGCTCGCCCCAAAACCCATCCTACTCTGCGCAGACACATCAATCATTGGCGTGCCTTTTTTCCTGATGGAGCGTCGCCGCGGTTTCATTGTGCGTTTCAAGGTGCCTGAACAGATTGGTGAGAACCGGGAGTTGCGCCGGCGGCTGAGCGAAACCGTAGTTGACACGCTGGTGGCCCTGCATGACGTTGACATTCAAAAGACAGGAATCGTGAACATCGGTAAACCGGAGGGTTTTGTGGCGCGTCAGGTCCACGGCTGGGCTAAGCGCTGGCAGCGTTCCCGGACAAGCGAGCTCAACGAGATGGAGCGCGTGGTTCAATGGCTCGTGGATCGCATTCCGCCAGAATCAGCAAACCCGACGATAGTCCACAACGATTTCAAACTCGACAACCTCATGCTCGCTGAAACTGACCCCGCGACGGTAGTAGCGGTACTTGACTGGGAGATGTCTACAGTAGGGGACCCGCTGGTTGATCTTGGCCTGGCGCTAACCTATTGGACCATGCAGGGAGCGAAGGGAACGAGGCGAACGAACGATGGCGAGGCGGATCGAAACAATTCATTACGGGCGATTACCAACGGACCGGGCTGGTTGAAACGCGAAGAAATTATTAACCGCTATGAGATGAGAACCGGTCGCGATCTGACACGCATCGCATTCTACGAAACGTTTGCCCGCTTCAAGGTAGCCGTCATCATACAGCAAATCTATTTTCGTTATGTGCAGGGGCAGACACGCGACGAGCGCTTTCGTAACTTTGACGATCTAGTACGTCAGTTGGCCCAGGAAGCACTCGATCTGGCCGAACGCTCAAAGATTTGAAACGAGTCACGGCTGCAGCGCACCGAAGAGCCTGGGCAAGCCCACCTTCCCGACCACCAGCTGATCAAAGTTGAATTTCTTATCCTCTATTGAAAGGCTTTCGAGCGTAGACTTGTTTAGCTGGTAATGTCGTCTCTCAGGTTGGGAAGGCGGGCTTGCTCCCGCTCTTCGCGACCCTTGAGGAAGGCTGCATTAAAAATGAGTATTTTCAACCCAGAAATCCTGCGCTTCGATTCGCTGCCGTCTACAAACCTCGAAGCGCTAAAACGTGCCCGCGAGGGTGCGGCTGAAGGCTTATGTGTCGTTGCCGGTGAACAGACGGCCGGGCGTGGCCGCAGAAAGCGCCGTTGGGTTTCGCCACGCGGCGCTGGGTTGTATTTCAGCATCGTCCTGCGACCACAGTTGGAGCAGAGCATGTGGCCGCTGCTGACGTTGATGACGGCCATTGCTGTCCATGACGCTTTGCTTGCAGAGTGTCAATTGGAGACCGACATCAAATGGCCCAATGACATCCTGATTAACGAAAAGAAACTCTGCGGCATTCTGGCGGAAACAGTGGATACTGCATCGGGCCGAGCAGTTGTTGTTGGCATTGGAATCAACCTGACGCAGAGTGCTTTTCCACCCGAGCTCGAAACGATTGCCATGTCGGTTGAGGCTGCGACCGGGGCAAAGCCAGAGTTGGAAGGTGTCCTTAAAACATTAGTTGGCACACTGGTTAAAAACTACAATGTCTTGAACAAGGCCAATGGTTCCTCAGAGATTATTCGGAGCTGGTGCACGCGGTCGTCTTATTGCCAGGGCAGATTGGTTCGCGTGACTGACGGTAACGAAACTTTCGTTGGAACAACTCGTGGACTTGAACGCGATGGCGCATTACGTGTAGAAACTGATAACGGCGAAATTAAAGTCTTGCGGGCTGGCGAAGTATCCAGCGTACGTCCACGCTAACACTACATGATCACGCGCAAACGAATTCTGATGACGCCTTTTGGATCGTATGGCGATATGCATCCTTACATGGCAATCGCCGGCGAGTTGCGCGCGCGCGATCATCAACCCGTCATCGCCAGCAGTGAACTATATCGAGAAAAAATACAAACGGCAGGATTTGACTTCGTTCCAGTGCGGCCACACATCGCCCCGCCGCAGGAACAGGACGACGAGATGATGGCGAAAGTGATGAGTCCCCGCACCGGCACTGGCTTTCTCCTCAACGAAATGCTTCTTCCTTTTGTCCGGGAAGGTTATGAGGATTTGCTGGCCGCAGTGGAGAATGCGGACTTGTTGCTGACTCATCCGATCTCGTTCGCTGCGCCGCTTGTCGCGCAGACGACAGGCATTCCCTGGGTATCGTCAGTGCTGGCGCCCGCGTCCTTCATGTCCGCTTACGACCCGCCGATGCCACCATTTTTCCCATGGCTGCGACATGTGAGATTGTTAGGGCCGCGCGCCACCGCCGCATTCTTCAAGCAAGTCAAAAAAGTTTATAGGAACAAGTCCTACGACAAATTTCGCAACGAGCTTGATTTGCCGGACCGGGGCCTCCCGGTTTTTGAAGCGCAGCATTCACCGACGATGATCCTCGCACTCTTCTCAAAAATCTTTGCGCAAGCTCAACCCGACTGGCCGCAGCAAGCGCGCGCTACCGGGTTCTGTTTCTATGATGGTAGCAATGAACTCGAGATGCCGGCGGAGTTACTGGAATTTCTTGATGAGGGTGAAGCGCCGATTGTTTTCACGCTCGGAACCTCTGCGGTCTGGGTGGCAAAGGATTTTTATCGTGAAAGCATTGCCGCCGCAAAACTACTCGGTCGGCGCGCCGTGTTACTGATCGGCGATGAACGCAATCAGATAGAGACCTTGCCGCCAGGAATGATTGCCGTCAATTACGCACCTTTTAAACAGTTGCTCGCGCGGGGCTGTGCGATGGTCCATCATGGTGGCGTGGGGACGACCTCGGAAGGTTTGCGTGCCGGGATTCCCACGCTGGTCGTGCCATTCGCGTTTGATCAACCCGACAATGCTGCACACGCCGCGCGCCTGGGCGTCAGCCGCACCTTGCCCCGCGCAAAATATAAGGCCCGGCGCGTTGCCAGGGAGCTCGACATTCTTTTAACCAAAGCTGACTATAAAAACACGGCGCACGAAACGGGCGAGTTGCTGCGACATGAAAACGGCACCGTCACTGCTTGCGACCTGATTGAGCAGTTCTTGCTCGAAGACCCAGACGTTTCGCTCCCGCAGTTTGAGGAACCCGCTTATGCTTCTGGTGATTGACGCCGGCAATACGAACACCTCGCTCGGTGTTTTTGAGGGCTCTGAACTCGTGGCCCACTGGCGCCTGACGACAGCGCGTTCGCGAACGGTGGACGAGTATGGCGTACACGCGCGGAATCTGTTTCAGCTCGCTGGTCTGGACGAAAAGGCCATCGATGCGATCGCAATCGCTTCAGTCGTGCCGCCGTTGAACTACACGCTAAAGACGATGGCCGAGACATATTTCCATCTGACTCCGTTTTTTGTGGATCAAACTGTTGACACCGGACTGCGTATTCTTTATGAACCAGCGGCGGACGTGGGTGCAGATCGAATTGTGGATGCGGTGGCAGCTGTCGCGAAGTATGGAGCCCCATGCATTGTGGTGGATTTCGGAACCGCTACGACATTCAATGCGATCAACGGTCGGGGCGAATACATGGGCGGCGTTATTACACCGGGGATCATGATTTCTTCGGAGGCACTGTTTGAACGCACTGCGAAGTTACCGCGCGTTGACATCAGGCGGCCGAGCAACGTGATTGGCTCATCAACCACCGCCGCGATGCAATCTGGTTTGTATCATGGCTTTGTCGGGTTGGTAGACGGTGTGCTGCGCAAAATGGTCGAAGAAATGGGTAGTGCACCAAGAGTAATCGCCACGGGCGGGCTGGCGTCGTTGATCGCCACCGGTTCCGAGTTTATTGAGTTGGTTGATGAGACTTTAACGTTGGAAGGTTTGCGACTGGTCTACGAGAGAACCCATCCAGTTACCACCTAATTGAATTATTTTAATTACTTCACCGAAATCGAAGACGCATTTGTTCGCCGGCGCGGAAAGCATCTGCTTCTCAGCCCAATGGACTGGGCCTTGATTGAAAGCTGGAAGGAGATGAATGTGCCACTGCACGTGGCGTTGCGGGGAATTGAAAAGTCTTTCGACTCCTGGGAATCGAAACCCCGTAAACGCACGATAAAAAGCTTGCTTTACTGTCAGGAAGAGGTTGAAGCTCAATACGCGGAATGGCTCGATGCGCATGTCGGCACCGCAGCGAACAGTGAAAGCGACGACAGTATCCGTGAAAAAGATAACGCTGGCTTACCCTTTCCGCGCGCGACCATTCTGGAACATCTCGAGCGCTGTCGATCGGAATTATCCGCAGATGCGGCTGAGCGTAACAACAGTTCGGTTGATAACCTGGCCGAGGCACTCGCTCGCGCAGCATCGCAACTGACAGACTTGCAAAACGATTTTGCGGCCGCAACTTTGCCGAATGCCCAGAAGCTGGAACAATCGCTGACCGGCCTGGAACGTATGCTTTCTGACGCGCTTCTTACCGCTGCCAATTCTGAGCAACTTGATGCCTTGGCGCAGGAGGTGGAAAAACAGTTGAAGCCTTATCGTAAACAAATGGAGCCGGCAGTTTACGAGCAAACAAGAAATAATCTGATGCTGAAGCGTTTGCGCGAGTCGTTCAACGTGCCACGGCTGAGTTTGTTTTATATTTAGTTCGAAGTTCTGTTATCAGACTGCGTGCCGGACTACTGATGGGCCCCACCGACGTACAGGATAAAAATCTCGTTGAGATCGAGCGACTGCTGCCAGGCGGATTCGGGCTGGCGCATGCGGAAGGCCTGACACTGTTTGTTGCGCTGGCAGCTCCGGGCGACATTCTGCGAGTAAAAATTGAGCGCAAGCGCGGCTCAGTGGGCTTCGCGTCGATAGTGGAAGTCGTAAAGCCGTCAACGGTTCGCGTCGAGCCGCCGTGTCCATATTTCGGGTTGTGTGGCGGCTGCGATTTTCAACAACTTAACTACGAAGCGCAGCTTGCCGCAAAAGTTGAGATTCTACGCGACTGCCTTCATCGCATAGCACGTATCGAAACGTTGCCCGACATTGTGATGGTGCCCTCGCCGGCGCAATGGCAATATCGTTCGCGCGCAAATTGGCAATTCGATCCGAAAACAAAACGGCTTGGTTATTTCGCGCGCAGCTCTCATGATGTCTGCGACGTTGAAGTGTGTGCGGTCCTTAGACCTGAACTACAGCAAACGTTGGAACGTTTGCGCGAACAAATGCGCGAGGGCACCCTCTCGAAAAAATTGACCGACATCGAGGCGGTGGCCGGCGATACGGACGTATCACTTGCCTCGGCGACAACTCACTTTCGCTCTAAAGAGGTCAGCCGCCGCATCGGTAATGAGACGTATTACTTTGGCGCTGAAGCTTTCTTTCAAATCAATCATGAGTTGTTGGAGTTCTTACTGGGCGAAGCAATTAGAGATGAGGAAGGCAAGACGGCAATCGACCTCTACTCGGGCGTGGGGTTGTTCACGCTGCCGCTGGCGCGGAGATTTGACCAGGTCACCGCCGTCGAAGGTAACTCGCGCGCGGTGGATTATGCGCAACGCAATCTGGATGCAGCCGGGCTCGATAACGTCGAGGTCGCAAACCTGAGCGTGGCTGAATGGTTAAAACACTGGCTCGGTTTTGAGCGTCCCGAATTTCTCTTGCTTGATCCGCCGCGCACGGGCGCGGAAAGCGGCGTGATTGAAGGAATACTCTCCGTCGCTCCGCAAAAGATCTGTTACGTTTCGTGTGACCCGGCCACGTTGGCGCGCGACCTCAACAAGTTGCTTGCCGGGGGTTATTCACTTGAGTCAGTTGTAGGGTTTGATATGTTCCCGCAGACTCATCACGTTGAAACCGTAGCGCGGTTGTCGCACCACGAGTTCTAAAGCAGCGCGCTTTTCGCCAGCGAGTTCTAAAACTTCTGAGATCTCAAATTGAGATTTGAAATCTCAGATATGCCATCACCCTGCCGCTTTTTTCAACCTGGACAACAATGTCGAATCGCAATCCTGCGGTTGCAGTGGCGGTGTATCCTTTGGCGCAGCTCGCCTGTGCGTTCGCGCTCGGCATTCTTGCCGGCAGCTATCTTACCAACGCGCTTTCGTGGTTCCTCTCCTTTGGCGCGCTGATCTCAGCGGGCCTCATCGCCGCTCTACTCAAAAACAAATTGCCCTTAGCGACCGCGCTTGCCTTCTGTGCCATGCTGCTTCTGGGCGCTGCGTTCGCAAATGTTGAGAAAAGCCTGATTTCATCTAATCAAATTCGACGGTTGCTGGACGAAGGAACAGTTAAAGTCGGCGAGCCTGTTGAATTAACCGGAGTGCTGGAACAAGAACCAGAACTCGCGCCGGAACGATTGTTTCTACGCTTGCAGGTAAAACGAATTCGAGCAGGAAATTGCGAGCGACAAACCGCAGGCGTCGTCATGCTGCTTGCGCGAGTTGTTCCTAACAATGAGAAGGCATTCGACACACTCGATCTGCACTATGGGGCGACGTTGCGCGTGATGACAAGACTGGAGCGCGCGGACGGCTTTCGCAATCCAGGCGTTTCTTCGTTCACAGAGTATCTCGACCGCCAGGGCTACGACGCCACTGCGCTGGTGAAGAGTCCGCTTTTGATCGAACGGTTCGAGAATGAACGCGTGTTTTTGCCTTTGGCGTGGCTATACGACTGGCGTCGAACAGTTCAAGCCGCAATCCATCATCACTTTTCCAGGGACACCGCCGGTGTGCTCGATGCCGCCCTGCTTGGAAATCGTCATTTCCTTTCACAGTCGACCTCAGAGCGCTTCCGCGAAGGCGGCACGTTCCATGTGCTCGTGATTAGTGGGTTGCATATCACCTTTCTCGGCGTACTGGTCTTATTCATGGCAAAACGCTTCACCAGAAATGAAGGACTGCAATTTGTCTTGTCGACTAGCGTGCTATGGGGATACGCGCTGGCGGTGGGCGGTGAAGCATCTGTGGTGCGAGCGGCGCTGATGTTTACAGTTGTCGTACTGGCGCCGCTGGTTTCACGTCATGCATCGTCGTTGAACGCCCTAGGCGCCTCGGCTTTTGGCCTACTCGCATGGCATCCGGGTGATCTGCTTGACCCGTCTTTCCAGTTAACGTTTGCTTCAGTAGCAGCAATTGTTTTGTTCTGCTGGCCACTGCTCGAGAAAATAAGAGCGGTGGGCACTTGGCGACCAACCCGCGAGACACCTTATCCACCGGCATGCACCCCATGGCTGCGAAGTTTCTGCGAAAGTCTTTTTTGGAGTGAACGTCAATGGCAGTCCGAACTGGAACAGACAAACTACGCCTGCAGACTGCTAAAAACGCGGTCAGCAAAAACGCTGGAGGACTTTCACCTACAACGACCGCTGCGTTACGCGTTTTCGACGATTGTAGTTTCCCTGGGCGTGCAGATAGTGCTGCTGCCATTTTTGGTGGTCTATTTTCATCGCCTGTCGTTCGCTTCATTACTCTTGAATATTGGCGTTAGCGTCATGATGGCGGCGCTGGCCCTAGTCGCGATGTTCGCGTTGCTGCTCGCGCAAGTCAGCAGAATCCTCGCGGCGCCGTTTATCCATCTAACGAATGGTCTGAACTGGTTGACCGTTCACAGCGTGGATCCATTCGCGCGCGCAGGAATGGCCTCAATGCGCCTGCCTGAATACAGCGGTTGGACCACGATAGTTTACTTGTTGTATTACCTGCCGCTCGCTGTCCTGGCATGGCTACTGTGGAGTTGGCACCCATTTAAACTTTCAAGTTCAAAAACAGGACGGTCGCGATCGACAGTGTCTTTCGCTTTGATAGCTCACCTGTTCGCAATTGCCGTTGTTGTATTTCATCCGTGGAGCGCGCCGTGGCCTGACGGAAAGCTCCATCTTGATTTTCTCGATGTGGGCCAGGGTGATACAGCGCTGGTGACGTTTCCCGATGGCGCCACCTTGCTGGTTGACGGCGGTGGCCGCCCCGGGCCGTTTCGGCAAGACGTCAGCTCAGACAACGACGAAGAAAAATTTGAACGCGACGCCCGCAGCATTGGCGAAACAGTAGTCTCCGAATTTCTCTGGCACCGTGGTCTGGATCATGTTGACTACCTCCTCGCTACTCACGCGGACGCGGATCACATCGACGGGCTGAATGACATTGCTCGGAACTTTCGTGTTCGCGCTGCGTTGGTGGCTAGAGTCCCAAAAAACGATTTGGAGTTTAGGCGTTTTTCGGCAGCCTTATCTGCTCAACGAGTACCGGTTCAGGCGATTGGGGCAGGCGATCAATTGCGGTTTGGCAATGTCACCATGAGCGTTCTTTGGCCGCCATCAACGCAGCGTATCGAACTGCCCTCGGGAAACAATGACTCAATCGTTCTCAAGGTAGTATTTGGCCGGCGCTCATTCTTGTTAACAGGCGATATTGAAGCCCCTGCCGAAAGAGTTCTGGCGACTCTCGCTGAAACTCTTCGCACAGATGCCGTGAAGGTCGCTCACCACGGGAGCAAGACGTCGTCCATTGCGGCATTCATCAGCGCCACTCAACCTCGTTACGCAATCATTTCTGTCGGGCAGAATTCGATTTTTGGCCATCCGAATCCTGAAGTGGTGAGGCGATGGGAAGCGTCGGGCGCCCAAGTATTGAGAACAGGCACCAGTGGCACGATCACGTTCACGACCGACGGCAACGATCTATTTCTGGAAACTTTTGTAAGGCCGAAGTGATCTAAGGCAGGTTCTCAGTGTCGTCGGGCACATAGAGATCGATCTTAGTGCTGCCGGGTTTGTAGGTGTGGAGCACGCCGAGTGGCGGCGCGTAAATGTGGATGGTGATGAGATTGCGGTCGCTTACGTCGGGATTACCAAGCTGATGAATGTCAGGAATATCTGAACCAGTAACTGCGCCAGGCGCATATTCACGCGCGGATTTGTACTCCAAGCCCTTCTCCTCGTCATATGTGAATATCGTTTCCCACAGTGGCCCTTCATGAACTTTCACGCCACCGTGCGAGCCATTGTGATCGTGAATCGGCGTGCGATGGCCGGGACGCCAGCACAGCACGAGCATCTCGATAAACTCGTTGCGGCACACTCGATGACGCCAGTAGTTGCCGTCTTTGAATCCGATGTATGCCTGCAAATCTTCGGTCGAGATATTTGCACTCTCGAGCCAATCGTAGATCTGTTTGAGTGAGGGCACGCTCGTTTGCGACTCGAGAGTTTTCACCAAAGCCGCCAGGGAAAGATCACTGGTGCCAATTTTCTCGCTTTGTATCTCGCTTGGTGTTTCGACGTGGGTAGACAACCAGTAGCCTCCTTAACTCTCAAAGCCCTTATATTCTCAGTGCACGTTCCGGTCAAGGCATTTAGTCGTTAATCCTTTTGTTGCGCACCGTGTGAAATCAAAATGTTCCGTGCTGCATCGCCGTCGCCTTGTATCTTAATGTGCCAAACGCAAGGCGGGAGCGGATATTTACCAAGACGCGCGGCCCACTCGATCACGATGACGGCGCTTTCGTTACCCAGTAATTCGTCAAGATCGACTGCGTGCGCAGCCGCGGCGCCGGCATCAAGGCGATAAAGATCGATATGAAAGAATGGCAGGCGGCCCCGGTACGGATTGACCAGGGTAAAAGAGGGGCTGGTCACTTCATCCGCGTCAACATCAAGACCAGCGGCAAGCCCTTTTACAAAAATCGTTTTGCCCGCCCCGAGTGGTCCATCCAGCAACAAGATCTCACCGCCGCGAAGTTGCAAGCCGAGCCGTCTGCCGACTTCAAAGGTTTCACCGTCGTCGCGAGAAGTCCACTCGCCGGTGGGGATGTATTGTGCTGGAGTGGAGATCATTGGTTTGGTTGTTCGCCCTGTGGATCGAGCGAACGAATTGCTTCGCCCAGGTGTTCGCGAATATCCGATGCGACCATTGTGCGCATGCCAAGTTTTCTCGCAGCCAAGTCACCGGCAAGTCCGCCAACGTAAAGAGCCGCAATCGTTGCCTCTAAGGGGCTGGCCTTTTCTTTCAATGTCCCCACCGACTGCGCGACAAACGCCGCGATGATGCCTGTCAAAGTATCGCCCGCGCCCGCGGTACCCAGCCCGGCATTCCCCGTCGGATTAATAAACACGCGGCCATCGGGAGCCGCGATTAGCGAGCGTGAGCCTTTCAACACCAGAATCAA
>JBPCLZ010000205.1:0-2091 GCA_051002775.1 Pyrinomonadaceae bacterium
CGCAATGGAAGCCGGACTTGGTCGCAAGCGCAAAGTATCACTGCGCCACATTCAGTTGGCGAAAGTACGAACCGCTGCGCGGGTGGGCTGCCCTTTTTGAGTGGACATCAATTCTGCGGTCGGCAGAAAGGCGGGACTCACAGAGGAGAAGTTGCTCGGGGTTGTTAACGAACTCTCAAAACTGTTGCGGCAGATACGGAAGAACGCTCCGTCATGCCCTTTCATCGGTGATGGCGGCAAGGCGGTGCTCGCTACCTGTAATGCGTGTGGCAGCTTCAACGAGATTCCCACACCGTAAGTCAATCGTTTCCGTATGTAGGTCATACTGTAACCCCACAAAAACAAGGCCATTGAAAAGTAGAGGTTTCCGGGCGAACTTCAAAGCTGCCATTTGCAACGTCGCTATTGACATCTGTTTCCATCTGGCATAAAAACAGAGCCTATAAAACACCTTTTCGGGTAAGGCCACTTTTACCACGCCAGTCCCAGATCTCCAGTGGCGAAGGAAAAGCGGCTTCTTGAACCAAAGCATCATTCTTCGAGTCCGCTTGTGCGGAGGGGACTCATTTTGCCCCAGAAAGGATTAAGTCGCATGATCATTTCCATCGTTCGTCTTTTCGTTTCAAGAGGAAGCCTCCTCACAGTGCTGGCAACAATTATTTTGATGCCAGTTTTGTCCGCTAACGCGCAGTGTCCGCGGAACGTTTTGACGTCGGGCCTCCGGACACCGCTTGGCATCACGCAGTCAAATCAAAACAACCTCGTCGTTTCCGAGAGCGGTACGTCGGGCGTATTGCACTCGGGTCGCATCTCCATCGTTGAAGCCGACGGAACTCGCCGCACGCTCCTTGACGGGTTGCCTTCCGGACCAAACGATATTGGAGAACCCTCTGGTCCGGCCGGCGTTTTTATGCGTGGACGCACGCTGTACGTCGCCATTGGTATGGGCGATACTACCCTGCCAAATCAATTCCCTAATCCGATCCCTTCGTCGCCTATCTTCAGCTCGATTCTGGCCATTCACTTCAGCGCCAGCGTCGAGCGGAAAACCTTGCAAGGCTTCTCGCTTCCGCTCTCTGCGCAGCAGACATTAGCCTCAGGCCAAAAGGTGACGCTATCCAATGCTGATGGTGGCAAGCTCACTGTGGAGCTGATTGCTAATTTCCCGGATGTTACGATTGACCCTACGAGGCCCAGTGGTTTTCGCAATTCGAATCCTTTCGACCTGGTTGTCGTTGGCGATCAGATCTACGTCACGGACGGCGGCCAGAACTTAGTCAGACAGGTTGACATCGCGACGGGTACGTTCTCGACGCTTGCGACCTTCCCGAATGTGCTAAACCCGCTGCCGGTCGGCCCGCAAGGGCTGTCGGTCGAAGCCGTGCCAACGGGCATCGCTTACTCTGATGGTCAGCTTCTAGTCACACTATTCAGAGGGTTCCCGTTCCCGGCGGGAACGTCAGTTGTGGAGCAGGTAGATCCCCAGACTGGGGCTCACGCACCATTCATAAGCGGGCTCAGGACAGCTATTGACGTGGTCCCGCTAAGGGAGGGCAGCGAAACCCACTATCTGGTGCTGCTGCACTCGTCCGCCGGTGGGGCGCCTTTGCCGCCTTTCTTCAACCCGGGGCATCTGCTGCATTTCGAAACACCAGCCGGCCCATCAACTATCGTCTCCAGCTGCTTAACGAGACCAACCTCGATGGTGGTGGACGAAAAAACTGGGTTAACTTACGTAACTGAAGTCGCTGGTAGAATTATTGAGATAGCGGGGGGGTTGTAGGAGCGTTTGGTCCAAGCGCCGTTTCGAAAAAACAGACGAGCAGGGCGGCAGGCTTTCGGGCTTGCCGCTTTTTTATCCTCAGAAAGATATCGAAAGCGATCAGTTGTGCCGCCGCAGGCAGTAGTAGACGGCAGCACCAGACGGCAGTAGCACTTACTGCGTCTGCCTACTGCCTACAACCCCGATCACTTACGGCGCGAAGCGCTTGCGATATTCGATGGAGTCGATGAATGCCTTGACCATCTGGGCACTTTCATAGTTGCCGTTGAATTGCTCGAGTTTCTGCAGCCAGAAATCGTAGCCGGTGT
>JBPCLZ010000206.1:0-6232 GCA_051002775.1 Pyrinomonadaceae bacterium
AAGAAATTAAGGCGGACGATCTGCTGCTGGTCCAGGGACGGGTGGAGGATATTCTCAGGGTAAAAAGCGAAGCGGGAATTGAAATCAAGGCCGATTTTACTTTGAGTGATGCGCACCTGGAAGGAACCGATGTGGAACTCTTCGAGGCCATGGTGCCGAAAGGTTCGGATTTCATTGGCCGTACTTTGAAGCGACTGCAGTTTCAACGACGATACGAACTGGTGGTACTGGCAATCAACCGACACGGAGTGAATCTGTTGTCGAAACTCAGCACTGTAAAGATCAGGTTCGGTGACGTGCTGTTGATACAGGGAAACCGTGAGCACGTTGAAAATCTTGCCGCCGACGATCAGATACTGCTGCTCGAAGAAATTTCTGAACGCCAGGCGCGGCCGGCAAAAAGACGTTGGGCGTTGACGGCCTTTGGAGTGTTTCTCTTTTTCTCAGTAACCCACCTGGTTCCGCTGCCGATCGCTGTTCTTATCGGCGTTCTAATACTTTTGGCAAGTCGCTCGCTGCGGACCGTCGAGATTTACGAGATGATCGAATGGCGGTTGATTATTCTAATCGCGTGCATGATCAGTTTTGGTCTGGCCATGGAAAAGAGCGGAGCGGATCAATATCTCGCAGATCTGATTATCCGAGGCACGGGCCATTACGGTCCCACCGCGGTGCTGGCGGGATTCTTCATCATGACCGTCGGTCTGACGCAACCAATGTCAAACCAGGCTGCAGCTCTCGTCATGTTGCCGATTGCGGCGAAGTCAGCGCTCGCTTTGGGATTGAACCCAAGAACATTTGCGGTAGCGGTTACTTACGCTGCCTCCTGTTCCTTTCTGACTCCGCTCGAACCTGCTTGCGTTCTGGTCTACACACCGGGACGTTATCGATTCTTTGACTTTGTGAAAGTCGGCTCGATCCTGACGGTCGTTGTGTTTGCGATTGTCATATGGTTGGTGCCCATCTTCTGGCCACTAGGGCCGTAAGCCGGCGGTAGCATAACGTCGGAGTTGCCGCCGTTAAGATTTATTTGGTCTCCCAAAGGCGGAGCGCGCTGTGCTTACATTTTATCGAAGGCGCGACATAAAATAGCCGCAGGCATCCGGTACCTGGCGTTCGCCAGGGACAACGTCCAAAACGGACTCCAGCCGACGTACTAAAAACAGATGGCTATTGCTGACGGAACAAAACTCGGTCACTACGAAATCCGGTCAAGATTGGGAGCCGGCGGAATGGGCGAGGTGTATCTGGCCCAGGACACAAAACTTGATCGCAAAGTCGCCTTAAAGATTCTTCCCGCGGAGCTCGCCGCTAATCGCGAGCGCATGGAGCGGTTTGAGCGCGAGGCGAAGTCGGCGGCGGCGCTCAACCATCCGAACATCGCTCACATTTACGAGATTGGCGAAAGTGATGGATTGCAGTTTATCGCCATGGAATTTGTGGACGGTTACACCATGCGCGACCTGATCCATCTTGGCGACTGGGATCTGAAAAAACTACTGCGATATCTGCAACACGCAGCGGAGGGTTTGGCCAAGGCGCATGCCGCCGGCATCGTGCATCGCGATTTGAAACCCGAAAACCTGATGGTGACACGCGACGGTCATGCAAAGATTCTTGATTTCGGCCTTGCGAAACTGATTGAGCCGCAGAGCGAGGGTTTCGAGTATGAGGCCAGCGTCGCCAGCGAAATCGCTACCGCGCTTCATTCAACTCCCGGAATGGTTCGCGGCACCGCCGGTTACATGGCGCCTGAGCAGGCCCAGGGGAAAACTCGCCAAGTCGATCAGCGTTCAGACATTTTTTCCTTTGGCTGCATTTTGTACGAAGCTGCGACGCGCCACCGGGCGTTTGTCGGGAAGGAGTCGCTGGACTCACTTCATAGAATCGTCTACGCGCCCACTCCGTTAATCAAAGACATTAATCCGGCGGCGCCTGAAGACTTGCAACGAGTCGTCGGTCGCTGTCTGGCAAAAGATCCGGAAGAACGCTATCAAACGATTAAGGAAGTAGTCATTGAACTAAGGGCCCTGCGCCGCCAGCTGCAAGACGTTGGCTTCGACATAACGGGTCCTCAGTTTACCGACACGATGGCCGGTAGCTCTCTAAGCGCGCACGCTGACGAACCCCGAACGTTTGGCGTCCCCACCAGCTCATCGCCGAGTTCGTCAACAACTAACACTTCCAGCGCCGAATACGTCATCTCCGAAATCAAACGTCACAAGCTGGCTGCGACTCTCGTCGTCTTAATAGGACTGACAATTGGCATCGCAGCTTTGACAACGTACCGGCGCGGGCGAAAGACGGGCGCCGCAATTCAATCAATCGCTGTGTTGCCATTCGCCAACACGACGGGGGATGCGAATACCGATTACCTGTCTGACGGAATCACGGAGAGTTTAATCAACAGTGTCTCTCAGTTCTCTGGTCTGCGCGTGGTGCCCCGCAGCACCGTATTTCGGTTCAAAGGGCAACACCTTGATCCACAGCAAATCGGACGTACGTTAGGCGTGAGCGCCATCCTCACCGGACGAGTGGTGCAACAGGGCAACACGGTTAACATTCAAACAGAGCTGATCGATGTTGATAAGAATGCTCAACTTTGGGGTCAACAATACAGCCGCAACCTTGCGGAGGTGCAAACAGTTCAAGCCGAAATCACCAAACAGATTCGCGAAAAATTAGGAATAACGAGTGTCCAAGAGGGTCAACGCGCCAACAAGTATTCTGCTCCGCCCGAAGCCTATCAGGCGTATTTGAAAGGACGCTATTACTTTTTCCAACACGCCGAAGACAGCCATCAAAAGGCCATCCAGTCGTTCAATGAGGCAATCGCTCTGGCGCCTGATTATGCGCAGGCCTACGCCGGGTTAGCATCGGTGTACACCGAAATATCCAGCTCATATATTCCGCCGACTGAAGCGATGCCGAAGGCGAAACAGGCCGTGCAGAAAGCACTGGAGCTGGACAGTTCGTTGCCGGAAGCTCACGTTGCTTTGGCGGAAGTTTCCTGGTGGGGCGATTGGAATTTCGCTGCGGCCGAGCAGGAACTCAAGCGAGCAATTGAACTCAGGCCAAACGACCCGGCTCTTCTAATTGAATATGGAAACTTCCTGGCTCGACTGGGGCGCTCGGAGGAAGCGCTTGCCTTAGCGAATCGAGCTTTGCAACTCGATTCAGCTTCTCCGTTCGTCGCTGCCAACCTTGCCAGTATTCTTTATTTCACCCGCCAGCCAGATCGTCTGATTGAGCAAGGCAACAGAATGCTGAGCGCCGATCCCGCTTCGAAGCTGGGCCACATCTGGCTCGGCCGAGGTTACATGCTCAAAGGACTGTATGAACAGGCGATCCCCGAACTGCAAAGGAGCACTGAGCCCCAAAGCGGCGACGGACTGGTCCAACTTGGCTACACCTATGCGAAGGCCGGACGGAAGAGTGACGCCCTGCGAATAGCTAATGAGCTGGAGGCGCTCGCAAAACGGCGGTATTCCTCACCAGTCAGGATCGCTTGTATCTATGCAGCTCTCCGCGACAAGGACCGCGCCTTCGAATGGTTGGAAAAGGGTTACGTGGGACGTTCCGATCACCTTACGCAGCTAAAAACCGATTGCATGTTTGACAGCCTGCGTTCTGACCCACGCTTCGCAGATCTTTTGCGGCGAGTCGGGCTAACACCTTGAGATTCGATTGCATTTCCAGCAACTCGCGCTACTTAGGGTCGATGAGGTCAGTGCCACCTCGCGTTAGTGGGTGGGTCGCGAGACTTGCCAATAGCCAATTGCGTTTATCACCGAACGGCCATTCGGAAATTGGCAGCCAACAATCCTGGCAACCATTAGACCACCGCGAACGCGAGGTGGTCGTGGGTCGACGAATACAGAACCAGGAGCGGTAGTGACGGGGTCTGCGGTCGTTGAATTCAATCGTTATTGTAGCGAAGTCTCTTCGATGAGCCGGAAAATGGGAATGGTGTTTACGTTTGCAAACTAATGGAGTACGGTTTTTTTCTCGCACTTACGACACGGGCAGCGGGGGAAAGGAAATCGTCTTCGAAGACCTCTACGGTAACTTGTGGGTACTCCAAGGCAAGTCGGGAAAAACTCACCGCTGATCTCTGACCGCTGACTTCTGGATTCCTAGGCACTGGCCGGGCTGAAGAATCCGCGAATGCTCTGAAAGACCTTGCGGAAGAATCGTATTACTCGAGGTAGAAGCCAAAACGAAAAGATTAAGCCAGCGGCAATAATCAAGAAGACAACGACAGGCAGGAAAACTGCCGCGACCACAGTAACCACCGCCAAAATATCTTCGCTCAGACTAACAACAATATTGGAAACGGGTTCGGGGCTCGCATTGATCAGTGCTCTCGTGGCAGCCTTGGTGCCATGTGAACTCAGCGCCAACCCGCCGCCCAGCAACAACGCAATTACCTGCACTCTTCTGTCGAAATCACCGAAAGCTGTCGCTGCCAAAACCGCTCCGGCGGGAATTCGAATGAAGGTGTGAATTATGTCCCAAACGCTATCGACCAGTTGGATCTTGTCGGCGATGAACTCGATGACGAAAAGGAACAAGGCCACACCGATCACCCACCAGTTGGTTACAACGTCAAGGTCGCCAGGTAGTTTCAGATGCGCGAACCGGCCCAGCAGGCCCAGCGTGGCGACCGCAGCGTAAAGGTTGATGCCCGATACCCACGAGGCGCCCATGCTCACAGCGAGTGTCGAAATGAAATCCATAGCGTCGGATTATACGACAACGACGGTGCCGATGTTCGGCTGTACGGATTTTCATAACAGTGACACCGACTTCGTCTGTGTAGTTGTGACATAGACTTCAGTCTGTGGCGGCTACGGTGTTACAGACTGAAGTCTATGCCACACCATTCACAGCGAAGCTGATTCTGATTGACCTCTGACCTCTGCCTCTGATCTCTTACATCTGATCTCTGCTTTCCTCCTCGACCGCTGCGGTAAATCGTGATACAAAGCCCGCAGGCGCGTTGAAAAGCTTTCCCAGATCAAATCGCAAGCGTCGCCCAGAAGTCTAACTCCGTTTTCCATCCCCAAACCGAGCCGGTTCATTTCCGGCCATAGGAGAAAAAATGCGCAAACTAATTCTTGTCTCCCTGACCCTTCTCTTGCTCTGCAGTGCCGCTGCGGCACAACAGCCAACACCGACACCCGGACCCCTTACTTTCTATTACGACTACACCGTCTTCCCCGGCAAGGAAGACGATCTGAATACTCTAATCAACACCGTGGGCGCGCCAGTCCGCGATAAGCTAATGGCGGAAGGCGTCATAATGGCCTGGGGCGTAGAGACACCGATCTTGCGCTATCCTGGCGGTACGACACATCTCATCTGGTTTACCGTCGAAAACTGGGCAGGCGTGGAAAAAGTCCTGAACGGTATGGAAGCGCAACTCGCGAAACTGGCCGCACAGGAAGCTCAGGCGGCGCGTGGCAGACAAAGGCCGGCGATGACCACTGCCGAACGCAGCCGCTCAGTGTTTGACGGGAGCAAGACGCGCGATTGGCTGACACGCGATCTCGTGAGCGTCTATGGACCCGCAAAGGCCGGACTACTTCCGTTCGTCCGCTATAACTTTATCAAAGCGAGACCAGGGAAAAGTGCTGACTACCGGCGCACCTGGGAAAAGTACAATAAACCTATCTTCGACAAACTGGTGGCCGACGGCACTGTGTTGGCCTATGGTTTGGCAGCGGAAGAAGTGAAGACTGAGGGTGACTGGACGCACTTCGTCTGGATTGCAACTGCCAACATGGCATCCGCCGACAAAATTGGACCGGCATTCGCTGCCGACCGCGCGCGGCGTTCAGAAAAGGACCGAGACGAAATAACTAAGGATTTCCTTGAGTCGACCGAACCGGATAAAGCCAGGTCCATGGTCACCCGATCTCGGATCTTCAAGCTCGCACCACCGAAATGAGTTGGTAGATCGAGCGTTCTCCGGGGGGCCGGTCGCTCGTCTGGGCCAAGTCACCATTCGTTTTCAAAAGGCATGAGGGCAGTTGGTAAAGGGCTGGCCCAGTCGCCAGTGCAAGATGTAGGAATCTGACGGTGTGTGGTTGCCAATCTGTGAATCTGCGCAATCGGTGGATTACGGGTTGGCATCCGCGCCCTCAAAGGAGGTTGATATGTCTTTGAACGGAAAGCACGCACTGATCACCGGAAGCTCACGCGGTATTGGCAGAGGAATCGCACTGAA
>JBPCLZ010000207.1:0-10346 GCA_051002775.1 Pyrinomonadaceae bacterium
GAGTTTGATATTAACCCCGATACCGACCTCGACGGGATTAGCCTCAACATCATTCCTGATGATCGGAAGTGCCTGCTCGAAGAAGGCGACGAATTGGTTTTCGGGTTTAACTATGTACTTGAGGGCAAAGAGCAAATGCATTTTACCTTTGAGATCGTTTTCAACGAGACGGGGGTTGCGGAGTGTGAACCGATCCTCCCACTGCTCGTTCAAACGCTCAATTACATCAACGACCTGATTGTTAGTTTCAAAACCTTGTTGGCTTGATGTAAGTCTTTTTCTGCCACGACAAACCTCCGTGGCGTTCTGGCCGACTGATCTATCTATTCAGTCGTGGCATACTTGCCACTAAAGTTTATCGGACACTCGGCTTTTCCAGCCTGAGGTTCTGTGATAAGGATGGCTTTATGAAGAGAATAAACTGGCAGATCTGGGCAGGATTTGTCCTCAGCCTGGTTGCGCTAACTAGCTACGCGTTTGTATTTTCACGGTGGGCGATAACGCGTGACTGGCCATGGGTCAATCTGATCCTGTTCGCGATCGCGATGGTGTTTTTGTTTCTCGGCCTTCGCCGCGCCTTCAAGCCTGACAAGGGACTTGTCTCAAAAATCTTCAGCACTTTGGCGGCAGTGTTTGGAGTATTACTTCTTGCCGGGCTTCTTTTTATCGTCTTCGTCGCCGGCCGCTGGCTGCCTCCATCGACCGGAGCACCCCAGGTTGGACAGAAGGCGCCCGACTTTACTCTCACTGATTCGAACGATAAGCCGGTAACGCTGGCTCAATTGTTGTCTGAGCCAGTTAACAACAAGCCGCCCAAAGCCGCGCTGCTGATTTTTTACCGAGGCTATTGGTGAACGTTATGTCACTCCGAGTTGCGGAGTTTCGAAAACAATTTGCAGGCGCTTACTGATGCGGGAATTCGTGTAGTTGCAATCAGCATTGATCCGCCAGAGACAACCCGCGTCAAAATGGTCCAGGAAGCTGGATACACTTTTACTTTTCTCTCGGATCCAAAACTCGAGTCAATTCGCCGCTACGATCTGGTTCACGCCGCTGATGACCCCACCCTGCCAGCCGTCTCCGGCAAAGAAGACGCAAACATTGCGCGACCGGCTGAGTTCCTGATCGATCCTTCGGGGATAATTCGCTGGCGTATGGTGACAGAGAATAATTTTGTACGCGCACGGCCCGGACAGGTTCTCGAAGCCGCAAAGGCGCTGCCGTGAAAAAATAGTGCTGAGTAATGAGTGCTGAGTAATGAGTTAAACGCAGCGATCCCTCGCCGACGTCAACTTGCCGGCATGGACCGCCGCATTACAGGTCGACGAAGCGATTGTGGCTTGCTGCCGCACAGCGCGGAAAGGCTCGGCCTTTCCGGAAGCGATCTCTTACATCTTTTCCTGAGGCTAGCCTCAGGAAATAAGTCATTAAAGAAGAACTTAGCGGAAAGCCATAGGCATTTCGCACTGAGCGGCGGCAAGCCGCGACCTAGCCGCATATGCGCGCTGCGTGTCCCCACGCTTCAGGTACTTTCTGTGCAAAAGCTGCTACTTTCGTCTTGCCAAGGGTCGCAAAAGCTTGACCACAAAGACACAAAGGCACTAAAGCCGAAGAACCAGGCTTAGAATTTCTAATTAACAACTCTTCGTGTCTTGGTGCCTTGGTGGTTGATGTTCGTGGTCAGCCGGTTTGCGCTTTGGCCAGTTCGTACGCACCGTTCCAAGTGGCTTCGACTTCGGTCTCCGATCTTGTCTCGGTCTTGAATGTGCCACCGCCAGTTATGCCGCGGTACTGACCATCCCCGCCTGTGAATTTAAAAGTGCCTTCGACGGTCATCGTGCCGCCTGCCGTAGAGACTTTGCCCTCGAATGTTCCAAAGTCTCTGCCCCCGTCAGGATGGACGTTGTTGAAGTAGCCGGTTTGCGATCCCTCGCCGTTGAGCAAGTCGTTAATTCCCCAATATGTAATTTTCGAGTCGTTCCACAAGGGATCGGGCGACCGCTGCGTCCCGTTAACCTCGGCGATGGCGATTAGGTGGTTGGACTGATCATTCAGGGGCAATCCAAACTGCTGAGTGATTCTTCCCGAAAAGGCTCCTGAGATGGAAGGCATAATAACTCTCCTTTGCTTTCTTAGGTTGATTGTCGCCCGAGGTTGGTGCATCTTGAACCGCCGGTTCCCAACTGTCAATGGGCCGTCAACTCGTAAATCGTGAAATCGTGAATCGTAAATAGTGGGCTGCGGAGGGTGGGCTTTCATATTGCCGATTGCCGATTGCCCAAAACTTTACTATTCAACCGTGGGACTTAACGCTGAAAGCGTTAGGGTTAGTGTTGAACTTAGGGAGATGCAGTATCGTACTGGTTCTAAGGGGGTGAGAGCGTATGTATTGTTCAGCTTGCGGTCGGGCTGTCGCTGAGGGCTTAAGCTTCTGTAATTATTGCGGCGCCAAGCTGAGTGGCATAGTCGATAAGCGGCGCGAATTACCGGAAGTCAAACCTGAACTCCTGGTATCCGCGATGGCTGGAGTCTTCATCCTCGGCCTTTTAGCTATCACAGTTTTAATGGGCGTGATGAAAAACGTGCTCGACTTACCGGTGGACCGAGTTCTCGGTTTGGCGCTTTTTCCCTTTCTGCTATTGCTGCTACTCGAAGGCGTGTTTCTTCGACTGCTATTCCGTAGCAAGCGCGGCACCAGAGAAGCAGGGGAAACTGTGCGATTGAAGGGGCAAGCAACAAAAGAGCTTGACGCGGCAGACGCGCGCGCGCTGCCAGAACCGGTGCTCAGCGTAACCGAGCACACCACCCGCACATTTGCGCCTATCCACAACGAGCGAACCTCCAAATAAAGAATCAGGAGCGACATCCGCAGATTACGCAGATTACAAAGATTGGCAAACGCAAAAGACGAACACTTAATCGTATTACGGAAGAACTAAATTCTTTCTTGTCTGTAACGGTTCATGTCTTGATCTGGGTAATATGCGTAATCTGTGGATAAGGTTTGCGCTTCGACGTCATTGCGGCTGAGACTGCACTGCTACGTCTTCTTCCTTAGAATTGCCGCCGAGATCAGGGTAACGATCAAGCCGATAGGAAATGGTTCAATGAAAGTAAACGCGGCGTTGATGAACGGATTGTCATACATCGCCTTAAAACTTTTCATCTCCTGCAACTGCGCATCTAATGCTTGCTGGGTGGCGCCGGCGGCCCTTGCTTTCTCAATCGCGTAGCCGGCGTATTTGTCGAGAAAATCCGGCATGAAGTTGAAGTAGAGGATTTCCCAGGCAACGACGTAGCAAATACAAGCGACAATGGTGATTAGAATTCCAACCGCGAACGCGCGGCCGAATGTTATGCGGCCGTCACTCACATTTTCGCGATACGAGCGAATGCCAAAGAACACCAGCATGAAGGCGGCTAACATTGTCGTGTAGCCAATGATTGCGCCTTTGTCGAAACCGATTTGGTCCATGAAGGGCAGCGTGGCATACATCATCCCCACCATGATGGCGCCGCTGATTAGTCCGAAAGTCAATACAGTTTTTTCCATCGCATTCTCCTTGAAAGACAGAGGTCAGAAGTCAGAAGTCAGAAGTCAGAAGTCAGAAGTCAGAAGTCAGACGGAAAAGTACCCGACAGGCATTAGTTGTGTCGTCATACTTTCGGATGATTTCGCGGGTTTGAGCAGAAAATCATACTTTAGTTTATGGCAAGCAAACCGAATCCGCAGATTACGCCGATTTCACAAATTCTTTAAGACGTTGGATAAAGCGTAAGAAACGAGAACCGACTGAACACGCGGCTGAAACTGTTCCTGTTTTGAATCCGCGTAATCTGCGTAATCTGCGGATTCTTCTCCTGCGGGTTCCCGCCGTTATGGAATTAGGCCGAGCTCCTTACCTCGCGCACCGCCTGTGTTCTTCGTTTGGCGCTGAGTCTGTCAAACAATCTGCTGGAGTGGGTCTTGACGGTGTTCTCGCTTACGAAAAGTTTTTCGGCAATCTCGCGGTTACTGAAGCCCTGCGCAATCAATCCGAGTATTTCCAGTTCGCGTTTGGTGATCGCCAGCTCCTGCAGCCGTTGTTCGTTCAGAGCAAAGGATAACGGGGCGGGGACCATGACTTCCCTTTCGACGATCAGTTCCCGTTCCACGATGACCTGTTCTTTTCGTGTGACTTTGAGTCCGAGCCAAATGCCCAGCGCGGCAAAGACCACCGCGATCAAGCCGCCGTAAATCTCGATTGAATGTTCCAACACGATAAAGCGATATTCAATGAGCTTGAGGGCGGCGATTAGGAGACCGCCACAGAGGCCATAGATGAGACCGTAGATAAGAATCTGTTTCTTCAAGCGGAGGTAATTCTATCAGTCGGCAGCGGCAGGAGCGGGAGCAGACATCATTATCCACAGATCCGCGTGGCATGAAGTCAGTACCACCTCGGGGGGGAGGGGGGGGGGTTTGTGGTTGGATCGGTGGTGGACGCTCAGTGGGATGACGTGGCGGACTTGGGTGGTTCGGCACTTTTAACGCCGAAAAGACCCGCCCGCTACCGCGAGGTGGTACTGACCTCATACCACGTCAGCGAGCATGAGGCAGCTCCAGTTCTGATGACGGCAATGCTACTGAAACAAAGCTCGGTATTTAGCGGGACTCATGCCGCTGAAGCGTTTGAATACTCTTGAGAGGTGACCTTGATCGCAAAAGCCAGACTTCACTGCGATATCGGCAAGTGACAAATTAGTTGAACAGATCTCGCGCCGCGCCGACTCGATGCGAAGTCTCCGGACGTATTCGCCAATCGACGCCCGGTAATGCTTTCTAAAAGTGCGGGCAAGATGAACAGAATGAACGCCGACCATATTCGCGATGGAACAAACGGACACCGCTTCCGCAAAATGATCATGAATTATGTCGCGCGCTTCCAACAACCAGGATGGCGGATGTTTTGCGGAACGCGCGGTATCGCTCCGACAAAGCGCTGCTATCATTTCCAGCGCTAACCCTTCGATAGCAAGCGCCGAGAACTGGTCAAGTTCAATAGACTCCCTATAGATCTTCAAGGCCAGCCAGCTCATTTCACCACCCTGGAACACGGCCGATTCATTAAACGTTGGAGAATACATCGCTCGTTTAGTTAACTCTTGTCCAACTTCAAGAATCAAAAACCGAGCTCCGCTGCTGGCAATGGTATTTGAGTGAGGTTCTTCGGCAGCGTTAAAGCCAACAGTTTGAGCGCTCGATTCCAGAGTTCGACTTCTATAGCTTTCGGCCATGGATCCCTGAAGCATGAGTGAAAAGCACGCAGTTTCATGAGAATGTTTTGGCAGCCTAACGCCCTTAGCGTAGACAGATTCCATCAAGCGAAAACCCGGAATGGCACCCCGGCTCTGGGTCACTCCATAATATTGTCCCGACGAACGCTTCACATCCATTGGCGCTCTCCGAAGGCTATGTCCTCGCGAATCTCAATCTCCTGATCCATCCGCCTGTCAGTAGGAATCCATTCACTTTACGCAGTGTATCTCGAGTAAACCGAAGATAGCCAAACTCATCGCTCCAGAAGTTGTCAGCGAACGTCGGCGTGAAAGGAATTGCTTTCGCTTTGTCGCGAAGCAACACTAGCTTTCCTCCCTGAATCCCCAGCGTGTATAGGGAATCTAACTCATCGCTGCGATACCTTCCGGCATATTCGCTCAATTGTTTCACAGACTGGGCGGCAGGTTGTACCAAGTTATATACCTGCGGTTTCCCGCTCTTTGTTATTTTTACCAAGCGCGTGGGACGCGCATCCGGCGTAACACTTTCAAAAACCAACGTCACTGATTGTCCTGGTAGACGAAAACGATTTGGACCGATTGGTATTAGTACCGATCCGCCTCCGCCCGGATCAACCAGCTTGCCGTCCCTCACGCTCAGCATCCAGAGGCCTTCCGTAATTGGATTCCAGTAAATGCCGGCAAACTTCTGAAGTTCTCGATCCGACAAGGTTATCGCGCTTTCTGTCGCAGAAACCGGCGCTGCAGCAGCACCATTCTTGAATTCATTCGCCAAATAAATATCAGTTACTTGATCGGCCAGGACATCCATCGGCGCATTCCGCGAATTGCAGAGGCAGATAACCGTAAATCGTTGCTCGGGAAATCTGTTCATCGAGGTTTTGAATCCAAAGAAACCGCCATCATGTCCCACAGCCTTTAGACCTTTATATTTGTAGTTGACCAGCCCAAAAGCGTACTGAAGTTTAGTGCCGTCATTCAATGTATCGCCGGTGAGCAGGAGATCGATGAATGTTTTTCGGCCGCCCAGCCCATTATTATAGAAGTTTCGGTCCCAGAGCAGCAGATCATTCACGGACGTCAAAACACCTGCCGGACCAACAGTGCCGTTGTTCAGGCGCACTGGAACAAATGCGCCGCCGTCGCGCGGTGAATAGCCGATGGCGCGGTTCTTAACCACGGCAAACAGGTCATCGTAATAATGGGTATGGACCATACCTAACGGTTTAAAGATATTCTCATCAGCGAATTCCGGAAGGGTCTTCCCTGAAACGCGCTTTACTATTTGCGCCAGCAAGATGTAATTCGAGTTGCTGTAAGCAGATTCGTCGCCAGGTAAGAAATTCAATGCTCGCTGGCGGGCGATCAATTTGAATACTTGTTCGCTCGTAGTCAGCGCCATGCGCTCATAGTTTTCATCATCCGAACTTATTGATTCAGTTGGCACGGCGGCCAGGTAATTCAGCACGATGTAGTCGCGAATACCACTCGTGTGGTAAATAAGGTTTCTAATGAGGACCGGCCGTTGATATGAAGGTGTCTCCGGTAAGAACTTTCGAATGTCATCGTCCAACGACAGTTTGCCTTGTTGCGCAAGTAGCGCAACACTCGCGGCCGTAAATTGCTTCGACATAGAAGCGACGTAAAAAACAGATTCAGATGTGAGCGGGATGTTATGTTCCAGGTCGGCCATGCCATAGCCGCGTTCATAAACAAGCTCGCCATCGCGTATCACCCCAAGTGCACAACCAGGGGTGCTCGGTTTGTCCCATTCCCTGAATAGCTGATCTACTATGTCATTTCGGGTTTCTGTTTGGGATACAGCGGAACTAACAAGCAAAACTATAGTGAGCTCGTTAATATTATCCTCCTAAGCATTGAACCCTCCTCGTTCATTTCGCGGGTTCTTTGATATTAAGAACCTGGCACCAAAAGGCCTTAGATTATGCGATTTTAGCGATCAGGATCGGGGCAATAGAGGCGAGATGTATTGGACGGGGGTAACTAATTTGGACGTGCGTAACGTTTAATCAAGCGTAATAATGGAAGTTGCGCGACGGAGGGCGTTCCGGCAAAGCTTGATGAAACCAAGCGCACGATTAGTTTTTTGGGGATGGAAGTGATGGGCTCGTGGAGACTTGAACCCCAGACCCTTGTTCGCGACCAGGTCCTCTCGGAGTTTCACGACATATGCGCCTTTGGAATTTGCCTGCTTTGACGGGCCTGCCGTTGTTGTTCGTGGCGCCTATTAGTAAAGCCACAAAACCGAACTTGACGCGAGTTGGAAAGCAGCGAATGATTCCAGAGACAACGCAGCCTAACCACCTCGCTGACTGAAGCGAGGTGCTAATGAGAAAAAGAATTATGGCCAGACATCTAGTTGAATGCGTGCTCGCCTTGGCGCTCGTAGCATCGCCGGCTTGTACGCCCCAAGCTTATTCCGAGTTAACCGTGGCGCCACAAGGCTCCGAAGAGAACTTCGCTGCACAGCGGCGAAAACTGGTCGAGTTGCTCAAGTCGGAAGGACTCACGAACCCAGCAGTACTCAAGGCGTTGCTAAAAGTACCTCGTCATAAGTTTGTTCCAGCCTCCCACCGAAACCTCGCCTACCATAACCGTCCTTTGCCGATCGGCCATGAACAGACGATCTCGCAGCCTTTCATTGTCGGCTACATGACCGAAGCGGCGGAGCTTGCGCCAGGCGAAAAAGTTCTAGAAATCGGTACCGGTTCCGGCTACCAGGCGGCAGTGCTGGCTGAGTTGGCGAAGGAGGTCTACAGCATAGAGATTATTCCACCCCTGGCCGACAGCGCTCGGAATCTGCTGCGTGAAATGGGTTATAAGAACGTGCAGGTGAAAACTGGGAATGGCTACCTGGGTTGGCCCGAGCATGCTCCGTTTGATGCGATCATAGTCACCGCCGCGCCGGACGAGGTACCACAAGCTCTAGTCGACCAGTTGGCCGTGGGAGGCAAGATGATTGTACCCGTCGGTTCTGGGTTTCAGCAGATGGTAATTATTACGAGGAGTGAATCGGGTGTGGTCCAGCGGCGTACGATCGCGGTGGCTTTTGTTCCGATGACCGGTAAGCCGAAGCCTTAATAGCTACGGAAGCAAGCGCCGAGGCGAAAATTCGGTCCTCTGCTATCTGTGCCTTCTAGAGTCGAGGGAGTGAGACTTTATCAAAGCAGTAATCGCACAACTAACGACACAAAAGGCGGCCCGGTGGTGGCCGCCTTTGTTCTGACTTATTGATCCATTGGTAGGCGCGTGGGGATTTGAACCCCAGACCCTACCGTGTCAATTCTTAAACCGGCTTATTCACTGAGCATCACTGAGTGACATTAAGCCGTTATCTAACAACAGCTTTGCCCTTCTCTTCCGACTCAGTAGCTCTGTGTCACCGCCTGATATTCGATGCACACAACAGGGTTACGTCACAAATTACTTCACAACCTTTACAAGTCAGGGTGTTGAAGGCTGCTCTTTTATTCTGTTTGTTGGGTCTGCCTATATATAGGACCCACAAAGACCCAGAAAACCTGGAATACGAAGCCGGAAGCAAGGACTAGGCCATGTTCACCTTGCCGTATTAGGTAAATAGAGGTTCACCAGGTCAAGCAGTTTCTGAGGAGCAAATGGTTTGGGTAAGTACGCATTGAAACCAGCGGGATGGGCATCAATCTCTAGTGAATCGTCAACTCCTAAGTCCCCGAAGGCGGAAATCGCTATTATCGGAACATCGCGCAGATCAGCGTGTAAACGGATTCGGACTGTGGCGGCAAATCCATCAACCTCTGGGAGTGCCAGATCCATCAGAATGAGTTCTGGGCGCTCATGCTCAGCCATCTCAACCGCCTCTCTTCCATTAGTTGCTTCTATTACGTGGTAGCCGGCCTGTTCCAACCAGCGCTTAAGAATGGCCCGTATGTCATCGTAGTCATCTACGATCATAATAGTTGGACGGGTACTGTTTTGCATTGCAGGATTGTACCTTAAACCTAAACCGCTTGGCTGAACCCGGTCCTAATGCCGGGTACTCGCAGATTAGTTTTATTACTAAACAACCGAAAGGCCGGATTTGGTCCGGCCTCTCTAGGTTGGGCGGAAGCATTCAGCTTTCCTGATGGTCAACGTCCTCACCCGGTCAACCGATACCCGATTGTGCGGGATTTTACTCATTTGCAAACTGGCGTCAAGACAACATTCCTTGCAATTTCATTACGTCGCTTGTACCGCAAGAATTATCAAGGTAATATTCCGGCGGTTTCACTCTCCTGCTTTCCCCCACTGAAATCAACATCACATTAGTTGTTTTACAACGGTGGAGACGACCCGGCCCGACGGCTAACAGTTGGTGTCTGTTCCGCCACGAACAGACGCAACGGGCCTCGGTGTTTCCAACGGTAAGGGCGGCAGCATGTTCTTGGGAGAGATATTGCCGTCGTCCTACCGTTTTTTACAAAAGCCCGCGGTCTACTAATACTATCGTTCTGCGATGCACTGACTTTTTAACGACCAAGGGGGACTCTCTATGACCATTCCAGAAATCGAAAAAATTGAAGACCGCGCACGGCGCGGGTCGCCTATTGATCCCGAACTCATACTAACCTTAACCGCATACCTCCGTGACGTCTTACAGGCAAAAGTAAATGCCGAAGCAGTTGCCTCAGAGGCACTCAAGAAGGCTGGCCTGAATTCCCGGCACTACACGGCTGCAATGCGTCGCACGTCTTAGCAGAAATTGGATGCTGCGGCTAATAGAGCCTGCTGAAAGTCGGGGACTCACAGGCGGATGCCCATTTAATTCGTCTTTGAGCGGAGAGAGGCGGCCGAGGGTTTTATGAAAGTCGTTGGCAGTGTGGACGCCTACAATCTTCTCCACTTTCCTCCTTGAATCGCCAAATACAAATTTGGTTAATTTTTCGGCGCCGGCGCGGTCGGAGGAACCCAGTCTCTAGCGCGTTTCTCGATTTCTGTGCGCTGCTCCGGCGTCAAATTCTTACCGACCTTATCGCGGAAGGTCTGGCCCGTGTTCAGCATTGACAGCCAGAAGTACGCCTTCT
>JBPCLZ010000208.1:0-26074 GCA_051002775.1 Pyrinomonadaceae bacterium
GCTTCATCCCACTCCGCCACCATTTCATAGGCGCGACCAAGCACTGGCCGGGGCCGCGAGCCATCAGCCTGTCCAATCAAGCCTTCGCGCTCCATGATGTCGAGGATCGCCGCTGCACGTCCATAGCCTATGCGCAGTCTTCGTTGCAGTACTGACGTTGAAGCTCGCTTCATCTCGACGCAAATACGCAGTGCCTCTTCGAAAAGCTCGTCGTGTTCGCCGCCGCTGTCTTCCAGTCCGAGCGCTTCTTCTTCCGACTGCGTGATTGTTTCATCGTATTCTGGGCCCCCCTGGGCCTTTGCGTGCGCAACGATGCGGCCGATTTCCGCTTCGTCGATGTAGGCTCCATGAACGCGAATCAGGCGCGAGGTGCCGGGCGGTAGGAACAACATATCGCCACGTCCGAGCAGGTGTTCAGCGCCATTGGTATCGATGATGGTGCGCGAATCGACCTTGGAAGAAACGCGAAAAGAGATGCGTGAAGGGAAGTTGGCTTTAATTAAGCCGGTAATCACGTCAACTGACGGGCGCTGTGTTGCCAGAACGAGGTGGATACCGACCGCGCGCGCCATTTGGGCGAGGCGAGTGATCGATTCTTCAACTTCGCGTCCGGAAGTCATCATCAAATCGGCCAGCTCATCGATGATGATCACAATGTAGGGAAGCGGTTTGTGCGGCTCGCCTTTCTCGTCATATTCCTTCACCAGATTGCGGCGCATGATCTCAGTGTTGTAGCCGTCAATGTTACGCACGCCCCATCCGGCAAGATCCTTGTAGCGCTGCTCCATCTCTTTAACCGCCCATTTCAGGGAACGCGACGCTACTTTCGGATCGGTAATGATTGGGGTCGCCAGGTGCGGAATATCTGCGTAGAGTCCCAACTCCAAACGCTTCGGATCGATCAGGATAAACTTAACTTCGTCGGGCCGCGCTCGATAAAGAATGGAAACAATCAGTGAGTTAACACCCACAGACTTGCCGGCGCCGGTTGTACCCGCGATGAGCAGGTGCGGCATCTTTGCCAGGTCCGCGACGTAATTAAGGCCGTCGATCGTTTTGCCCAGCGCAATCGTAAGCTTGGAAGAGGACTCGCGAAACGCACGTGACTCGATGACCTCGCGCAGAAAGATTGTCTCGCGCCGCGGATTGGGGACCTCAATTCCGACGTGAGGCTTACCCGGCATGCGATCGATGCGGATCGACTCTGCCTTCAACGCCAAACAGAGATCGTCGACGAGCGAAACTACGCGCGAGTACTTAACACCCGGATCGGGTTTGAACTCATAGGTCGTGACTACCGGCCCGGGACAAATGTGTTTGATCTGGCCCGTGACATTAAACTCCTTGCATTTTTCCGCGAGCCGAGTCGCCAGACTTAATAGTTCAGCGTCTGCCTGTTCACTGGGCGGCGGCGCCTCGTTCAAAAATTCAAGCGGCGGCATGGAGTAGTCGGTGTAGGAAACACGTTTCGCGCGGTCTGCGTCGAAAGGAAGTTTTCCGGTCGCGGGTGCCTCGCCCTTCGGCCTCAAGACCGACGCGCCCTTGACCATCTCTTCGACATCTTCCTCTTCCTCGACAGCTGTAGTGCCGTTGCCGCGCGGAAATATCGAGCGTCGACCAGAACGGCTTGCTACCACTGTCGCAGCCTGAACTCCAACGCCGGCGGCAGCAGCGCGCGCCGGTTCGGCGTTTGCCTCTACCGGCGGCGTCTGCTGGACCATTCGCGCTTCGCCGCGGTTGATAGCATCCATGCCAAGCTCTGCGGTGGCGGGTGCGTTCATGAATTCGGCGATGCGCTGTTCCGGACTCAAATCAGGCGAAGCTTTCAGTGCGGCGCGTGCCGCCAGGTGTTCAGCTTTCAAAGCGGCGCGTTTTTCTTTGCGCAGCTGCGCCTCTTCGTGCCGTGCTGCGCGCCAGGCTCGGAATCTCTCGGGCAGTTTGCCTACAAAGCCGAATCGCTCGGCAAACAAACCGGCGAGTTTTTGATAGAGGTCAACGAAAGAGAAGTTGGTGGCCAGCAATAATCCGGTTGCCGCAATCGCAACCAGCAGGATCGTTGCCCCCACGGTGTTTAGGCCACTGGCGAGCACGCGCGAAATCAGTGTGCCGACCAAACCGCCCGGCTGGACGCTGGAGTCAAAGAGTGGACGAAGACCCGAAATCGAAAGCAGGGCCGCAGCTGACAGCAGAAGAAGCAGCAAGCCGAGCAAGCGAATAAAGGGCGCGCGGATGCAGCGGGCGCGAAAACACCGCCAGGCAGCCGCCAATAATAAGAACGGCAGCAAATAGGCAGCGACGCCGATTGATTGGAACAGCAGGGCGGCAACATTTGCGCCAATAGAGCCGGCCCAGTTTCTGGTTTGAGCCTGGCCTGCTGAGTTCCACGAAGGATCGCTCGGGTAAAACGCGCCCGAAACCAGACACAAGGTCAGCAGTAACCCCAAGGCGAAAAGCAGAATCGCTACGATTTCGTTGCGGCGGCTGTTTCGCGGCGTGATTACCCGCGGCTTTTCTTCAAACTCAGTAGTTGCCATCTTCCAGTAGACTGTCCAACAAACTACGCTGCCTTCTTCGAGAGTAAATACGCCTTGATAAAGTCATCAAGGTCCCCACCAAGCACAGCATCTACGTTGCCGCGCTCTAATTTGGTGCGCGTGTCCTTCACCAGCTGATATGGAGCGAGCACGTAACTTCTAATCTGCGAGCCGAAAGAAATGTCCGCTTTATTTGCTTCGAGCGCGGCAGTTTCCGCTTTTCGTTTTTCCAGCTCGAGTTCATAGAGGCGAGAACGCAGCACCTGCATGGCAACAGCCTTGTTCTGATGTTGAGAGCGCTGGTTCTGACACTGGACCACGATATTCGTGGGAAGGTGCGTAATGCGCACCGCGGAGTCTGTGGTGTTGATGTGCTGTCCACCGGCGCCAGTCGCGCGATAAGTGTCGATGCGTAGATCTTTTTCGTTTACCTCGACTTCAATGTTTTCGTCGATCTCCGGATAAACGAAAAGGGAAGCAAAAGAAGTGTGACGCCGCGCAGCCTGATCAAAAGGAGAAATACGCACCAGCCGATGCACACCGGCCTCCGCTGCCAAAAGCCCGTAAGCGTATTCGCCTTCCACCCTAAATGTGACGCCTTTCAAGCCCGCTTCTTCTCCAGGTTGATAATCAATAATCTCTGTTTTGAATCCGCGCTGCTCAGCCCACTTCAAGTACATACGCAAGAGCATCTCTGCCCAATCCTGAGATTCTGTGCCGCCGGCCCCGGGGTGAATCGTGCAAATCGCATTTAGCTGATCGTTAGCGCCGCTCAGTAACATTTCAGTTTCGGCGACGCCTATTTCGTGCTCCAACCGTTCAACCAGCGACCGCAGTTCCTTCAGAGATGCTTCGTCTTCTCCGGCAAATTCAAAAAGCACGCCGGCATCGCTGAGCTCGGCTTCAAAATGTTCCTGGCGATCGATCTTTTTCTCGAGGATGCTTCGCCGTTGCAAGAGTTTTTGGGCGCCATCCTGATCATTCCAGAAATCCGGCGCTGAAGCCTGTTTTTCGATAGCGCTCAACTCCTGTTTACGCGCCGCAACATCAAAGAAACCTCCCGAGCTGCTCAACTCGACCGCGCAACTCTTCAAAAGATATTCGTAATTCCTGAATTGATAACGTTTCGATCATTAATCCTCCGAGAAACCTCCCTTAATAACTTCGCGCCTGGCGCGCGTTACGCACAAATGTAAGAACAAAAATCAGTAAACCTAAAACCGCGCATGTGATAACAAATACATCGCCGTGCTTTGTATAAAAGGTCCTTTGTTGCGGCGCGTTTCCTACAGACCAGATTCGAATTTCCGGTTTGAAGCTCGCGGTAGCATCCCTTGTTTCACCCTCAGGCGTGATGAATGCTGTGATCCCGGTATTGGTTACACTCAATAACGGGCGTCCATTTTCGACCGCGCGAAAGACTCCGTTTGCCAGATGTTGTCGCAGCACCGCGGTCGGGCCCAGATAACCATCATTCGAGATATTGATCAGCACGTCCGCTCCTGAATTCGTGAAGCGTCGCGCAATCGATGGGTAGGCCGACTCGATGCAAATGAAAACACCCGCACGCAAGTTTCCTACAGGCATCAAACGATAGTTAGTGCCCGCGGTGAAATCACCGACGATTGCCCTTATCAAACCCGCGCCCGGCACCCAGCCCGGAAGCGGAACATACTCGCCAAATGGCAGCAGGCGAATCTTATCATACTGAGCAACGAGCTTACCCTCTTCATTTATGAGCATCGCGGAATTATAAATGCCGTCGTTGGGCGCTATTTCCTGGGAGTTGAGCAGCAGCGACACGTGATGTTGCTGTGCGAAGTCTGAGAGCTTCGTGCGCAGTTGTTGGTCACCGCCGTAAGCAAAGTTCATAGGCGACTCTGGCCAGATAATTAGCTTGGAACGGTTGTCGTTTTGGATTTGATTCAACGCAGCTTCACTCATGTCGAAATGGCGGGCAGTTAACAGGTTCATGTCGTCGTTTGATTTGACAAGATCCATCGGAACGTTTGGCTGAATTGCCACCACTACAACTTCACCGTATTGCACATATCCCAGTTGCGCCAGCGGAGTGGGAGTCAACATTAGCAGTAGGACGAAGATGATGACGCTTGCGGAAAAGGCGAGGGCCCGCAGGTTTCTCCGCAGCAGCACTAAAGCGATTGCTGCGTTTACGAGAACTATCAACGCCCCGACTGCATAAACACCTCCCCAGCGCGCTGAACCAATGAGACGAGGGTGAAAGGCCTGAGAATAACCAATCGCATTCCAGAGTTGACCGGTCACTTCAAGCCGTAACCATTCCAGCGCGCTCCAACCGAGCGGAGCAATCAAAAGAGATAAAGTTCCCCACTTCCGAATTGCCCGCGCCATAAAGAGTCCTAACAGGCCGGGGAAGATACCGAGCAGGACCGCCCCGGGAAGCAGGAGGGGAAACGCAATCCAGGAAGAGATCCCACCCGTGTGAATCATTGAATAGGTGAGCCAGTAACAGGAGCCATAAAAGAAGACCGTGCCGAATACCCATCCTAAAAAGAAAGACCGCCAACGGCCCTCGTAAATCGCGATCACGACGAGCAGCGGCACCAGAGCGCACCACGCCAGCGGCCAGAGATCGAAATCCGGGAAAGAAAGGATCAGAAGAACCGCAGAGAGTGTGGCTGCCGAAAACTCGACAAGCAGCGGCGCACGCTCGCGAAGTCGTGCACGCGCGTCAGCAAGACGGTTAGCTGCGAGCGGAGGGCGATTAGACATAACATCCTGCATGAGCGTGAGTTTAGCAAACGCAGAAATTGACAGCGAACTCTTTGCCAGAGTCACAAGCTCTTCCAGCCACGCAGTGAAGGGATGAGGTCTGAAAAATATTTTTTTTTGGCGGACTGCAGATTCGGGTGCGGCCGCGGCGCAAAACAGCCTAAAACCAGGTCAGATCGACAGAAAACGTCACCGTCAAAGTGACAAATTTCGTCGTAGCTTGACCGAGTTAGTTACTCGAGTTTAGAGGTAATTTGAGGGTCGAATTGCGGGAAGCGTAAAGCGAAGCAGCGGTGAAGGCTTTAAAACTAAAATGGACTCCTAAATGCGGGAGAACCCAGCCATTGCTGACTGGGTTCTATATTTCGGGGGGAAGCACTGAAGGGTTGCTCGGCGGGTGGCTGGCGCAGCGGCAGGCGGCGCTCAGAGAAGTGATGGCGGCGGGGGCACTTTCAACCTTTACATTGGGTCTTCCGTGCGTGCCGGTTATCTATAGAGCACCTTCTGTGCCAGAAAAAAGATTTTGTGGAAACTCGGAGTGATTCGACTTAGGCGCTTCATTTGGAACGCACGTTACCTACTTAGGGCGGAGCATCACCTATTTGGGCCAGAAGGTGTCAAGACTTCAGCTGAGCAAGCAGAGGTCAATGGGTTGCCAAAAAAAGGTAGAACCCAGTCATTGCTGACTGGGTTCATGTTTCGGAGGGAATCGCTGAAGGGTTGCGCGGAGGGTAGCTGGCGCAGCGGCAGGCGGCGCTCAGAGAAGTGATGGCGGCGGGGCACTTTCAACCTTTTACATTGGGCCTTTTGTGCGTGCCGATGATCTCTAGAGCACCTTCTGTGCCAGAAAAAAGATTTTTATGGAAACTCGGAGTGATTCGACTTAAGGCCTACGTGTGAGTGGGTCAGTCGCTAGCTTCAACGAGGAGACAAAGATCGTCGACTCCCACTACCTTGACCGCATGCTGCGCGGCAATGGCAATACCGTCGATGGATCGTGCGGGCCAGAGTTCCCCGCCCACGATCACGGTGCCGTGGGGTGTGAGAGCCGTTTCAACGCGAGCTGATTCGCCAACCAATTGCTGGTTGCTATTCGCAAATCGCTTTCTGAGCCACAACCCGGCAACTAACACCAGGAGCAACAGACCGGCGAAGATGGCGACAAGGATGGCAAGTAAGATCATGTAGATTAATTCTTAATCAGAAAGTCGCACTGGCCGTCAGATGTAGCTTGCTTGAGGGCACCACCGCGTTATGAACAAAAATGAGGCAACCGTCCCGGGACGATTGCCTCGCAATTTCAAATTTCAGTTTTCAAAAGCCACTGGAAAACGCGGAACTCAAAAGCCAAACTCCTAACTCAAAACCCGCAACTCAGGAACGCAAACTCCAAAACTAATTCTTCCCCATCGTCACCTGACGTTGCAGCGCAATCGCTTCCTGGTTATTGCCATCAATGGTCATTGCGCTGGCAGCGTATTTGGTTGCCTCGCCGCGATCACCGCGCTCCAGGAAGATCCTGCCCAGCAAAATGTGCGCGTCGATAAGTTTTGGATCCCAGAAGATTGCAGTCTTCAGCGCGGCAATGGCCGCTTCCTGATCCCCACGACGCTGGTTAATGCGCCCGCTAAGCAGATAAGCCTCGGCATTGGTCGGCTCGAGCATTACAACACGATGCAGTTCGGGCAACGCCTCATCATCCCGTCCGGACTGGTAGAGTTCGCGGGCCTTTATTAGCAAGTCTTCGGTTCCGCTATTCGGATTGGTGTTGGCAGCAATCTGGTTCTTTCGCATGAGATCGGAAACATCATCGCGATTTAGGACGTCGCGCATTCTCAGCGACACCCCATTCACCGTCTGCGATTTTTGCCACTCAGTTTGCCATTTTGCATAACTGGGTAAATAGCGCCGCGCCTGATCGTCAGCGGCGGTAGCTATTTCCGTTTTGCCTGTCTTCTCAAGAGACTTTGCATAAAGGAAGTAAGCCTGACCGTCGCGCGGATCCGCTGTGATGACGGGTTTGAGTTGATCAGCCGCCTCCGCATACTTCTGGGAGAGAAACAACGCCAACGCATAGTTAAAGTGAACAAGCGGGTCGTCGGGCGACGATTCGGCCGCGCGTCCGAGAAAGGACGTGCCCTGGGCCAACAGTCGCGCGCGTTCGTCGTCCTTTTTTTCTTCACGCGAGGCCTGCACCGCTACGGCGCCCGCGTTGTTGTAGATACCAATCAGCGGCACGTCGGAAGATAACGGCACCAGCGCCGCCAACGCCCGGCCAAAGTCACCCATCTTGGCGTAACCGAGGCCAGCATAAAATGCAGATTCAGCGTAATGCGGATCCTTTTTCTGCAGCTTCGTGAAATATTCGGTGGCGTCTTTCCATTTACCGTCGAGCATGTAATAACGACCAAGCTCGAAGGCCGCCTGTGTATAGATTGCGCCACCGTTTGCGTCGCCGTAAAACTTCAGCGCGTTCTTTAGATAATTGGCGCGTTTCTCATCGCGCTCACCGAGCTGCACGCCTTTCACATATGCTTCGAAGGCACGCTGCGGCACCTTTGTCGCCTCCTGCACTAATTGGTTTTGAGAAAAGGGAAGCGCCTTGTCGCGTTGGTAAAGAATTTGGTAAGCCAGCCGCCCCTGAATGTTCTGTAATGTCGTCAATGGACCACCAAAATCAAATTGCCTTGTGGCCCAATTACCGTCAAACATTTCGCCAAGCGTGCGGCCTTCGTTGACTTTGATAACGCGGGCCGTCAATTGAACGTAGGCCTCGGCCGAAGACTTATCTTTTTCGGGTTTGGCTTCACCGGGTTTTGGTTCGGCTTCCGCCGGCGTTACCGAATAAGTACCAATCACGATCATCGAAGCCTTAGCTTCACGCGCCAGCTTGATCGCGGTCGCGCGCGAAGGCAGCACCGTCTCGGGAAGGCGCAGGCGTTGATAGGCGAGTTCGCGTTCGTCACTGGAAACAACCAGCAGGCCGGGTTTGTTCAATAACTCAGCCAGCGAGTCGGCAAAGCTTTCACCGACCCAGTTGTATTCGGGACGATTAGAAGTATTTTCAAAAGACAGCACCATCACCACATCGGTGGCGGCTTGCGCGCGAGCAGTAAGCCCGGCAGCTGCGAAAAGCAGCAGCACCACGGCTGCCACCAGCAAGCGCTGAAACGTGAAGTTAGTAAGCGAAATTCTTAGCATCGATCAAATAATCCTCAATAAAAAACCGAAAGTGCGGCCCCCGCCGAAATAAGATGCCATCAATATAACAGCGGTTGGTCATAAGACGCACTGCGGCCAGAAAGCGTCTGCTCGCGGAAGCTTCCTAGCCTTCAGTTAATATTTGCTGATTGAACAATGGAGAAAACGAACGCAACTCGTGGCCGCTGACCTCAATGCATGGGGGCGACATTCCGTTGTTAGATAACGGCCTGCCTCCTCACGGCGAACAGGCTATACAGCCAGAGCCCGCAGCAGGCGACTGTCACGAGAAGCAGCGCCGGCCACGTGAACAGCAGGTCGACACGGATGTTCGCCCGCTCTCGGTACGCCTCATACTCCAGCAGGCCGAACAGCACCCAGGCCGAGGCGGCGACGATCATTGGCAATGTCCGGGCTTGCGGCCGCCACGTTCGCAGGATGAACGTGAGGAGCAGCAGGCACCAAAAGATCAACGACCGCCGAAGGCGCGCCACGGATGCCAGTTGAAATAATTCGCCCCGCTCCAAAGAATCCATCGGTGAACCTCATCAACTCAGGCATCTAACCCGCGCTTCAGCCGCGGCGCGCAATCAGCGTGCAAAGGAACAAAATGAGAAGGCAGGACCAGAACACTACATTCGACATTTGAGACTCGACGTACGTCTCGTCCCGACTAGCTCCATCGTAGACCTGCCCTCAGTGGTTTCTGTGACCGACTTAACCGTAATCTTGCCTGGCGACGGAAAGCTAATAGCGAAATACTCGGTCACCTTCGTTCCTGAAATTGAATATGTCCGTGGTTCGAACTGGATTTCGTTGCCTCTCCACGGCCCCTTGTGATCGTGATACGAACCGGAGGATGAGATCTCCATCAACCGGACAAGTTGCTCGTCCGGGCTGTAGCCAATGACGCTTGCCGCTTCGACACGACCGCCGCCTTTTTCCTCGCTGGCCATGTGATAATTCACTGCCATGCCGCGTGCCGCAGATTCGCAGTCAATTGTTACAGGCAAACTCCGCGACGCTGGTAAAAACCCCTCCGTTGGCCCAGTAGCGAGCGTCATCGGCGAAGGGTCTTAACACCGTCGGATTCGTCTGACCGGGAAGAATGTCGTGTCCCTGCGAGAGCGGATAAGTCATGGCCACATCATTCATCGCGTCGGCGTATGGTTTGCCCGTGACTTGTTCAAGCACGAAGCCGGCGAGGGCATAACCCAGATTCGAGTAAGAAAATACTTCACCTGGATCTGCGATGAGGTAATCATCCGTCCACGAACGGATAAACCCTCCCAATGCAGAGTCGTCATGCAACCCATGAAATGAGAAACCGTCTCTGATTCCCGCCGTGTGACTCAATAAATGATGCACGGTGACTTGCGAGAGTTTCGGACTCAACCCTTGCACATATTTTCCCACCGGCGCATCAAGTTTGATTCTTCCCTGCTCAGCAAGAGAAACGAGCGCCGCCGCCGTCAGCATCTTCGTCGTTGAAGCGATGCGAAAAAGCGTGTCAGGTGTAACGGGCGCACCTGTTTCAACATCTGAAACTCCAAAGCCTTTGGCGAAAACAACGCGGTCGTCCAGAACGACTGCCACCGCCGCTCCCGGTATTCTTGTCGCTTTGAGTTCTACATCGATGGTTGTCTCAAGTTCGCTGAAATCGATCGTTTTCTGTTGAGCAAACGACGGCTCAGAAACAAAGACAAAACAGATGAAGAGATAAAAGAAATGTAACCGCGGAACATCCGACTTAGCCCATTCTCAGATTTAATTACACTGCCTTGGTTTATCTTTTGGAGCGTTGAGTGAAACTATTCAATCGCAGTTCGGAACTCCCATAAAACAGGGAAGCTGGTCAATGAAGAGGCTTCCCCAGAACCATGCGATGAAGATCAAAATAGTGACTTTGACCAAAAAACCAATCGGCTGCGCCAGGAGACTGTTGCCCGCCCGCACCGTTCGCAGTAACGGCATAAGGATGACAATGAAGGCCGTGGGTAAGAGCCACAACACGCCAAATAGGAGAGTTAGACCGGGGGCATTTTGCCTGGTGACAGTCTGATTCAGAGATTCGAGGATCGCGAACGGCAGCACGAGGAGAAAGCTGAGGAGAGCCGCCCATTTCAGGTTTATGGCGATGTCCTTTGTGGGGCCTTCATTTCGCAGGACATTTCGCATTTGCCACTCTCCTTTTTTTGCGGATGATGCTTCCAGTTTATTCTGCTTGTCTATAGCCGCATCGCATCAAACGATAGGCGACCAACGCCCCGCAGAGTTACGCCATAGGCACCCCCCCTCTCCTCTTCAGCAAGAATGTCAGTTTCGTTTGGTTCCCCATCACAGTCCACGTCGGCGCGCGGATCACAGGGCGTTCCGGTTCGCGCGGCTTCTCGAAATTTGTCACAGCAGATCTTGCTTCCGACTCGTTCTTGCACCCACAGGGTGAGAGTATGTTTATAGGTCTCTACATTCGAGTCAAAGTTATCAACGTGGCGAAATACGGTATGCCCGCAATTGAGAGGGTGACGGGGCGACGAAGCAAAAGGGGTGCGAGTGGTTGGGTAATCGCAATTATCGGGCTTTGGACATCACTACAGTTTGAGGAATTACCAAACCATGAACTGGGTTTTGGACACTTTTTTCCAGGCGGCGGATCCTTTTGTTCCGGCTCACAGGCCGCTGCGTATTCGGGACAAGAGTCTTTGAAGGATGTGATGTTGCGCGCTTCCTTGACCTTCTGGCAAAAGTTCTTGCGCGTCGGTTCTGGCAATTTTGCCAGCTCCGTCGGACATGCGTCCACAGATAGAATGCCGGCGCAGTTTGTTGGCGGGTCCTCGAAATTCCGGAAACGTGGGTCTCCACAGATGTAGCAACCGCACGCCTTTTTGCGCCCCATGTCGACCGTTTGCCCGAACGAAGGCTGTTTGCCTGGGCCAGTAAGGGCTGCCATAGCGAGTGCGCAAACGATCGCCAGTATTATTGTTTTCGGTCTCACGGTTTTCTTAGCTGCGGCTTTAGCCCAAAGTTACGGCTTGGGTTGAGGCGCCGGCTGCTGCTCAGGTCGGCTGGAATGACGCTCGGTGACACGCCATCCTTGCTGCTGCTTCACCCATATATCAGTTATTAAGAATTGTGCGCTGCGATCTCTGGGTGGGCGCCCGACGGTGGCCTTCTGTGTAAAAAGCATCAGAACGACAGCCGTATCGCCGTACACATGAACCTTTATGTCGTCAATGCTGTGAGAGTGAATCTTATAGAACTTCAAATTCTCCAGCCAACGCTCCCTGGGGACAACTTGCAAGGGCTGACCCTGCACGCCGACGGCTAAGAAATAACTGTCAGCGAGGAACTGCGCCATCCCTGCCTCATTCTGCCTTTGGATAGCATTGTTCCACTTCTTCTCTAACTCCACAATCTCCTGCTCAACGGTACCGGTCGCTTTGGCAGGGCTAGTCTGAGCTATGGCGGGAAAAGAAGCGGTCAACATAAGGATTAATATCGCAAAGATATATTTCACGTCCATATCTCCTCTTCAATCGGTTTCGCGAAAGCACCTAAAGGCTTGGTTGGGGGCGGGCTGCTACTCAATTCCGGTCCGCTGCTCGCGCTGGTTGGATGGCCGCAACTCATTCCTTGGCACCAGCTTCGTTAAGCAATTTTTCGATTTCGTGATGCCCCTTCTCTTTGGCAATCGTCAGCGGTGTGAATCCGGCTTTCTTCCCATTTACGATCAAATTAGACGGCGCGTTCACATCCGCACCTTTCGAAAGTAATAGACGCACGATATTTGGGTTATTGTGCAGCGATGCGGTTATGAGAGCCGTATATCCTTCGCTATCTTCTGCATTAATGTTAGCGCCTCTATCCAGAAGTAGCTGAAGGCCACCATAGTTGTCGCCCAGTGTCGTAACCACTATCGAAGGACCCAACTCGTCAATCGTTGCGTTTACGTCAGCCCCAGAGTTGATAGCAGTTTCCATTGCCGCCGTGTTTCTGATCAGGGCTGCAGCGATAAGTTTTACATCTGCTCTCTTTAGACAAACCGCGTCGGTTTGCGACTCTTGAACGACGTCCTTTCGGGCGACCCGATCACAGCCGGTCGACATTACGACGAGCACCAAGACAAACCATCCAACCTTAACAGAGGGCATGATTTTCCCTCCAAGCAATTCAGCCAGATTGTGCGCCTTTCGCTCAGTTCGGTGCGCTACTGACCGGAGCAGTAATCCGAAAAGACATTTGAGTTCTCTTATAACCTCATTAGAAAAAGGACCATCCAACGCCGGGCATCAGCGGCGCGCACGAACTGCCGCCAGCGACAAGTCTTGCATGAGAAACATGCTGATTGCGCGTCCGCTGCATGCCTTTGTTATGCTTGTGGCCGATTCATCCCAGGTCAGCCAGCCATCTTGCCTAGCATGTGATCTATGACCTTGCTGTGCTCGTGTTGCGGGCTGAACAAAATGACTTCGGCGTCATGACCAACTTTCACTGTGTGTCCGGGTGGCCAGTAAAAGAGGTCGCCGCTCCGGATCACTTCCTCTGTTTCGTCGGCGTAGGTCACAGTAAGTTCTCCCTGCAATAGGTAGCCCCAGTGCGGAGATTGGCAAAGGTCGCCTTCCAGCCCCTTGAGGAGCGGCGAGATATCCGCGCCAGCGCCTAGAGAAAAATACTCGCCGCTGATCTTGCCATATCCCGAGGCATCACCAAAATTTATCTGTTGTCGAGCTACGGCACCGGGCGCGTCGATTCTGACTGGGATGTCGTTCTTGGCTATTCGCATTTCGTGCTCCTCCTGGCGGTTGTGGCAATGTAAGAAAAGCATAACGCCTGCCTTCAGCTGCGGCGCGCGATCAGCATTCAAGCTGAAGGAAAGAAAGTTACTTGAGAAGCACGCTATCGCGCCGTCAGCTGCAAGGCTTTGTTATGCAGCGCGTACCTCGACATACTCAATGCTCGATGACGGCTCAGGAATGGGCTGACCATCTTCGCGCAGGCCCTCGATGTGAAATTGGATTGCCTCCTGGATCAATTCCAGCACTTCGTGTTTTGTCTCAGCGACTGCAACACAGCCCGGCAAGTCTGGGACGTGTGCGCCGAAGCTGCTCTCACCTTCTTCAACGATTACGGCATATCTCATAATTGATCCCCTCTCGGTTCCTTCAAACCGGCCTGCTTCAGAATACTATTCAGCGTTCCTGGCGGGATATCAATACTGGGTTTCCCTGACACTGTAACGGTACCAGACTTACTAGGATGCTTGAACTGACGATGACTGCCTCTGGTCCGCGCCTGATACCATCCATCTCCCTCAAGAAGCTTAATGACCTGCTTTACTTTCACGCGGGGAATAATAAGGTGTTTTCTATTCGAGAGGAAGATGCATAACGAACGTATTAGACGGCGGATCTGCGGCACAAGTACGGGATTAGTGATCTTATCAGGGACGCACCGCTACGATTCATAACGTCCTAAGGTAACGTTGCATTTTCTCGTTATGCAAGAGTTCTTTTAGGCGTGCGTTGTCGTTTGTGTCCTGCGTTTCCGCCAGTCGTTGGGTGCAAAAGAAAATAACGACGTGATGAGGCTCTTATGTCTTCTCATACGAAACGGCAAGGGCCTCGAACCTTCACTTGAAGGAATTAAGCCGACATGTTCCATGGTTTGTGTTGTCAACTCATCGGCGATTTCGTTTGCACCATAAACTTTGCGTAAGGCTTCTATTATGCCTCGTGCATCGACCGAGATCGCGCGGTTTTGCGTCTCCTCGTAAACAAAGTTACCGGCCAAGGATTGTTTGTTGCCATCGAAAATAACACCAACTATCTCCGTCTTTCTGTTTACGACAGGCGAGCCGGAGTTTCCGCCCACACTGTCATTAGTGGAGACAAAATTAAGAGGCGTCCTTAGGTCAAGTGACGACTTCTTTTGAATCCAACGCTGCGGCAGTTTGTAAGGAAATTCGTTGTTGTGTTGTGCCGCACGCTGATACAAACCAGATAATGTCGTGAAAGACGGAATTCTCTTCCCGTTTTCTAAATAACCCTTGACTGCTCCATAGGAAAGGCGGAGTGTGAAGGTTGCATCGGGGTAAAGTTTAGTGCCTTCAACTTCATACAGGGCGCGCGCGATTTTTGCATAATTGACGCGTTCGGCACTCAATATCGGCTCATAAAATTTCCGCACAACGCGCGCTTCCGGGTCAATTGATCGCGCCAATACGATCATCGGGTCAGTGGATTCTTCGATAACTTTAACACCGCCAGAGGCAAGACGTTTGCGATAGGCAACATCTTGAAGCTGCGTTCCAGCCATCAACTCTTCCGCCCTTGAGTCAGGCGTCCTGCCATTTAGAGTCTTTTTTACTATTGGATCTTCGGCACCCAACTCATCGCGCATAAAGGTGAGCGAACCCGCCAGCTTTATCTTTTCAAAGTCTTCATAAATTGGTGCTGGCGAAAAAAGACTTAGCTCAAGCGAAGCGCGTCTCGCTTCGGTGTACTCAGGCAGGCGTTCCGCATCTGGTTTTGTGCTCTCCGTAGCGAGGCGCACGAGCATGCGGGCAAAGGTGAACAGCGTAGTATTTAACCCGCCGGTAGATTCCAGAAAACTGATTTCCAGAAAGCGGCGTTGTAATTCTGTCCGCCCTTTCGCAATCTCTTGCCAGGCATCTCCGTACTCTCTTTGTTTTTTCGGGTTAGCAGCTATCATCTTGCGGAGGGCAGCTTCAGACTTGCGCTTCTTTGCCAATAAAGATTCAGCCTGCAACCCCTCAAACTGCCCGCGTGTTCGCTTAAGGTTGTTTTCAGCGTTAAAAAAATCTTCCTGCGCGCGCCGGGCTTGCTCTTCTCCTTGCGATCTGTATTTAAGCAAAGTCTCACGCAGCTGGTTCAACTGTCTCAAAGAGAAAGGGAAGGCTGCGTCACGCAGAAATTCCATATGCGAAACTGTATTCAGACGTGCGGTTGAACCAGGATGACCCGAGATGAAGACGAGTTCATTTTCTTTCACGCCAGCTTCAGACCATTTCAAGTATTGTTCTACCTTGAGCGGTTTATCATTCTCGTAAACGCGGAAGAAAGCTATATCAAGAGAGTATTTGGGATAAGTAAAGTTATCAGGGTCACCGCCGTAAAACGCAATATCGAATTCCGGTGCGAAAACCACGCGTACGTCAGTATATTTTTTATAGCGATAGAGATGATACTGCCCACCTCTATAGAGCGTAACGACATCGCGCCGCAAATTTGTGGCGGCGAGTGAACCCTTCTCTATCGCCGCAATCTCAGCCTGGCGAGCAACGTTGGATTCGTCAGCATTCATATCAGCCCTGACCGCTCCATTAACACGGGCCGTTACGTCCTCAATGCTCACCAGAACATTAAGTTCAAGGTCAAGGGCTTTAAGTTCTTGAGCAGGGGTGCGCGCATAGAAGCCATTTTTGACGTAGTCTTTTCCGGGCGTACTCAACTTTTGTAAAGTCTCCGAAGCGACATGATGATTCGTCATCACAAGACCGTTCGGCGAGACAAAAGAGCCTGAAGCTCCACTATTAAAACGTACCGAAGCGAGTTGCACCTTTTTAAGCCAGGCGTCGGTTATATCGAAACCATAACGGCGTTTGATTTCTGCTTTCGGGACATTATTGAAAGTCCACATGCCTTCGTCAGCCAAGGCCGGGACGTTGAGCACTTGGAGTGCAAGGAGGGTTATAAGAAGCGCGCACAATAATTCTCTTAACTTCATAACCGGTTCGCGGTGTAAACCAAAATACCGCACACGCCAACATGTGGCAAAAACTTAAAATGCGACCAATATTAGAGCAAGGGTCAAGGGGATGAGAAGAGCCCGTGCGGCCAAATGCGGGATTTCAGCTGCGGCGCGCGATCAGCACACAATCTGAAGGAACAGATAGAATAACTATTAGCCGGCATCATTTTTTAAAAACTTACTCTTTATTAAGCTTTGGCACGTCACTAACGATGACAGTTGTAGATGGGAGATCTGAAAAACCCGCGCCGCGTGATGAACTTCTTACTATCACTGTAAAGCTTCCTTCACGGGGGAACGCTTGCTTGATCTCGTAGACGCCCGGCTCAACTTCCTTTGCAAACTGCCGTTGCTGCCAGATGCCAGGCGGCTCGAAAACCAGCACCGAAACGTCGGTGAGACCCTAATTTCACGCGTTGTTGCCGGATCAGTGAGCTTGAACCTAAGCGGAATCGTCTCGTTTGGCCTGACCTGCTTGTCTTTGAATAAGACGTCAAGAGCAATTGTCGTCCTCTTCTTTGAACACACAGCCCAGGCCCATATTCCCAACTTTGCGTTACTGGTAGCTGGCCTACCATTGTTAGGCCGCATGTGCGCCCATCACACGTACCGGCTTTACTGCCGTTGCCACCTCAATTCAATCTCCACCTCTTCTTCATCCCCCAGACGTTCATACTCAAACTCGACCGTCGCATAAGGCGGGATATAAATGCGCTCCCCAGCGATCTGTATTTCAAAGGTCTTCTCTTCTTCCAGAGCATCGGCCAGGCGTCGCAACTTAGCGACTACCTCCCTGTTCGAGTAGGATTTCTCGACATCCCTTTCATCTCCCATGATGCGACTCCTCCGAATTGGTTTAAAGCACAGCTAATAGAAACGTCCTAAAGTTCAACGCGCAACCGAACAAGCGCTCGCAGCGGACCAAAATCAGCGATTCCCTTCGGAACGGATAATAAGGCAGTGCTTGCCACCGCCGTTTACGCGCTATCTGAAACAATTTCGCCCTTAGGGTCATTCCAAGGTTATCAGCAATGCAGACTAAATTAGACTGTTACTTCTTTGGTGATCCCATCATTGCTTGAGCACTCACTTGCCGCCCGAACCGAGAACTGGTAGGTGTGATGTCTGCACGCTCCCAGGATTTCTTGAAACGTGCTTCTACCAGCGTGGCCTCATCATTCTTACCCTGCGTTCGCAAGGCCTGGGTCAATCCGAACAGCGACCAGCCGTTATTGCGGTTCCGCTTAAGGTCTGCCCAATAAACTGTTTCGGCTTCGGCAGGATTCCCGGCCTCCAGAAGTATCGCGCCAAGCGCCTGGCGCGGCGGGTAGTGCCACTCCGCCGGCTCGGTATAGACGAGCGCGTCTTCCAAGCGAACAGCGCGCTCAAGCTGCGCGATCGCTGCATCGTAGTTTTTCTTTGCCGCAGCGATCTCACCTGCCAAAACTTCGGGCGCGATCGAGAGCACTGCTCGGCCCGTGTTCGGTGAGAAGAGTGGTTGATCAAGCGTCTGATCTTTGAGCGTTTCTTTTAACTTAGTCAGCTCCTGGTCGGCTGCATCAAGCTGACCCTTTGCCACAAACGTTACTCCGCGCGCGTAATGCCAGATACCCCTTGAGTACGGACTGAACGCCGGCGGCTCCGGCTCACGCAACATCTCATCCCATTTACCAAAACGTGTCAGCGCGTAGTAAGGCACGACGCGAAATATCGCTAACAGCGGAACCTGTTTGAGTGTTTCATCCGTCACCTTCGTCGCACTTTTGCGAGCTGAGTCGATCGCCAATTTGCTGCGGCCGTCGAAGCTGGCAGCGAACCAAAGGAAATGGATGTTGTGAGGGTAGTAACCCATCGGGTAAAGGCCTTGCGCCTGACATTGTGTGATGTAGTCCTCATCAGCCAGGATCGCGAGCTCGTTGCTGCGCGCTGCGTCGGCGTAGCGCCCCACGCGCTGATAGATATGCGAGGGCATGTGGACCATGTGACCGGCAGCCGGCATGAGCGTCAGCAAGCGGTCGGCGGCAGCCTCTGCTTTGTCAACCTTTTCGGTTGACTCCATCAGGTGGATATACAGGTGCAGCGCCCCAGGATGTTGAGGATTCCGTTCGATGACCTTCTCGATCACTGAAACAACCTCCGCTGTACCTTCGTAGGGTTGACCATCGCGAGACCAGTATCCCCAAGGTCGGAGGTCCATCATTGCTTCCGCGTAGAGCGCCGCCGCGTCGAGATCGTGGGGAAAGCGTTCATGCAGTTTCCGCATCGCCGCAGCATAGGCACTGTCGCGCGTCTTCCGTTCCGCTCCATTCCCTGAGTAACGCTCTGCCAGGGCCTCGATATACGCCTGCTCGCGTGGCGAAGCCTTCGACTTGAGTGCCAGGGCCTTCTTTACGAGTTCGTGAGCCTGTGCCTCGTTGTTTGGATCCATTGCCGCGTTGATGTTAGGACCAAGGACGAGTGCCTGGCCCCAATAAGCCATCGCTAACTGCGGATCCAATCGTGCTGCCTCTCGGAATGCTCTACCTGCTTCAGCGTGATTGAAGGCAAACGAGAGGTTAAGTCCCTGGTTGATGAAGAGCTGTGCTTCCTTGCTCTTCGTCGTCACTGGGAAAATGTGCTTACCAAGATTCTGCAGGCGCGGGGCCAGGGCACCGGTCGGCGACGGCTTATCCTGTTCGGCCGATTTGGTGTAGTGAACGTGATTAGGAACTGCTGAGTCGGTCTGAGCTAACGCAATATGATGACACCCGAGCAACGTCGAGCCGAGGGCGACAGTGATTAGAAGAATCCGTACGGGTCGCATAACAGTATTCCTTTCTTTGATGATTGGTTGGTTTTGGTTCGAGCGGATATTACAGCGCGTTTGGTATCTGCCCCAAGAACTATTAATGGCGAGAGCCGGTATACTTCATTCCATGCCCCTTCTTGAAGAGAAGCAACCGCACGCCGCGCTTCAGCTGCGGCGTGCGATCACCTTTCAAGCTGAAGGGAAGAAGTTACTTGGAAGACGTGCTATTGCGCCGTAAGCTGCAAGGCTTTGTTATGCTCGTCCTTCATCTTTAGCACGCCACTTGAGAAGTGCATCCTTGAGCCATTCCGGAGCAGTGTCCATCGGCGGCGGCGGTTGGCTGCGCGTTACCTCTTCGGCACGCCTCTCCATCTCCGCGAGCGAAGGCACGTCCCATTCTGCACGTTCAGCATCAGATGTCGCTGACTCAACATCCCAGACGCGCTGTCTCTTTCCATCTGGCACAATCTGCGTCCCGTACTTCTGCGGCTTACCTTGATACATCAACCATCGGTCATAAGTCGCGGCAGCTAACCAACGCGCCTGACGAAAGCCAACTTCAGCCACCTGCTTCGCCAAAATGTGAGCCTGCCAAATTTCTTCTACACTCTCGCCGTGATTGAGAATCCAGGCGGCATAGTAATAATCTTCAGGCTCTTTTAATCCGCCAGACTCGACAATGCTTTGCAGACGCTGCCGACGTTCAGTATCCCGCGCGCGCAACGCCCAATACTCGGGCGTGCCGTAATCAGGATGGTTTGTCCGCTCATCCTGGTCTGCGCGAAATAAGAATTGTAGCTCGCTATTCATTTCCAACCGGTTCCCGATGTAACTTTCGCCATCAGCTAGCGCACAACGCTGGAATTCACCTGCCGCCTGCGAGAAGCATGCAGGCAAACCGAAGCACACAATGAAAGGAATGCTATCGGGCGGGCGGTCGATGACTTATTAGACGCGGCGTTCGTTTAGCAGAATCAATCATTTGATTTTCTTTGCCCGATATTCTGCCCCGCCCTGACGAATGATTAGGCCTGTCACTTGACCTGCATCGTTTTTAACGAATGTCATTTCAAAATCCACGTCCCGACGGAAAAATTGATTTTCAGATTCGGGTAGCAACTCGGCACTCGATTGTCCAGTCGGTTGTTTTAAAGTCATCGTCAGCTTGCCGTTTTCCGCTGAAATGGTGACGACGAAGTCGGGGGAAATTTCAAGCTCGAATTGCCCGAGGTAGGCATCGTAAACCTTCGGGTCAATCGTAGCGATAACTTTCTCTTTAGGATGATAGTCAGTCCACCCGTACTCCCGGGCTACACTCCGAATAATCTCATCAATCAGCAAGCCGCCTCTGTCCGAATTAGTCATAATCACCACACCCTGTCCCGTGTTTTCATAAGCAATCATTTGGCAATTATACCCTTGAGTATCGCCGCCGTGACTGAAGCGGGCAGAGCGTCCCTCACCTTCGACGACAAGCCCAAGCCCCCAATTTTGGATTTGTCGGGTGAGCATCTGTTTGGTCATCTCGGTTGAAAGAATTTTGTTCGATCGTCCGGCTTTCGATTTTTGCAGTTCGAGCGCGAAACGAGCCAAATCCGAGGGCGTTGACCACAGTCCGGCGGCGGCCATTTCGGGAAACGTGAGCCAATTGCCGGCGACTTTTTCTCCGTTGCGGTTGTGGCCGACGGCTGCTGTTTTCTGGAACCCTTTCGGCAACGGCTGTTCAAAAGTGCTGTGCTTCATTTTCAGTCGGTCGAAAACGATTTCTTGCGCGATCCGAGGAAAAGGTTTGCCGCTCGAGTCAATCAAAAGTTCTTGTGCCACTCCGTACCCGCCGCCGGAGTAACGCCACTGGCTGCCCGGAACGAAGTCAACACGAATCGGCGGAGAGTTTGCCGGTTTTATGCCATCGAGGACCTGTAACAGCGTCGGAAGCTCCGCGCCGGAAGTATAGTTTCCAGCACTGTTGTTTGTTAGCCCCGCGCTGTGGCTCAAAATACGACGAAGGGTTACCTTTTGCTCTTTCGTAAATTCATTCTCGGGAACTTTCCACGAAACGAGGTTTTTGTTCACATCCTCATCAAGCGTAAGCCGTCTCTCTTGCACCATGTGTAGGGCAATTGCCGCCGCAACGGGCTTGCTTATCGAGCCGGCTTGAAAAAGCGTTTCGGTTGTGACCGGCTCATTTTTTACGGCTTCTCGCACTCCATATCCACGCGCCCATTCAATTTTTCCATTGTTAATCATGGCGATGCTGACGCCGGGCGTTTTGTAAAACTGCATCCGGTCAACGAGTCTCATCGAGACGCTCGGCTGCCCTTTAATAACAATTGGCAACAGCAAGCCGTTTTCGATTCGTCGGATTCTTTGCTCAACATCCGGCAGTGCCCGTTGAGATGAATTGACGTCTGCCTTTACAGACCTTGCGGCTGAAGATAATAAGGCGCAGTTGCTAGTTCCGCTAAAGTTAGGGTTGAGAAGTAGGGAAAAAGAGAGAAGAAGTAAAACTCCAATTTTCATAAGACAAAATACTCCGAGTTGTGCCGGTGCCACCAGATAAGCTTCTAACCCTGCGCTTCAGCTGCGGCACTCAAACGCACTTTTTCCCCGTTCCTCATTGTTTGGGTACTAGCGTGCCTTGCTCGGCGATAAGCTGCCACCGACCGCCTCGCTTCAGCCACACTGAAGTGTAACGCTCCGTTGAATCAAAAGTCTTTCCTTTGAATTCCCCCTTCGCTATAAAGCTCCCTATCACCAAAGCAATGTTACCGTAGGGGCGGACTTGAACATCGTCGCTCGCACCAGACGCGATCTTCAACGCTCCAGATCTAATAAGCTCAAGCTGCTGCGGCTTATTAACCACTTCGCCACTGGTAGATGTGTAAATGAACTCGTCGCCGAATATACGTTCGAGTGCTGCGATATCGCCTCGCACTAAAGCCTCGTCATACTCCTTATTAATCTTTAACAACTGCTGCTCGACATCGTTGGTTTGTTTCTTAGCGCGGGCCTGAGCAAATACCATAGACACTGTGACAACTATTATGAGTACCGATACGATGAACTTCTTCACTGAATCTCCTTTCATCGGACACCGGAGGCATCTAAACGCCGGCCTTCCGGATGCGACGTGCGGTCAGCATCCGAGCTGAACGAATAAGGCTACTTGAGAAGCAGCTATCCCCGTGAGCTACAAGGCTCTGTTCGGCGGCGTGATTGTGCAAGTGAGCAACCAACATTCAGCCGCCAAACGGAAAATTGAGCTTCATCGTGAAGCGTACCGAAATCCGGCGATTGTCTCAAAGAAAAATAGGGTAAGCACGAACCACGATGAAGGCTCTGGACTGGCTCGCCGTGATTCAATAATTAGCATCGACAAAGCAAATACCAGACTTAGTAGATTCGCGGCACGGCAAAGGATTCTGACAACGCGCTCGCTGCCAGCATCGCTCATCAAGATAAAATTGAAGAAGCTTACAAAAATGATGACCAGGCCGCCACTGACGAACCACAGCGCGCTTTTGGTGAGGTTGCTAAAGAATAAGGGCGTCAGGCAAATATGAAGGGCCCCTAAGGCGAGGATTAAGAACGTGCAAACTTTATACAGAATCTTCATGTGGTACCGATTCTGAAATTCTCACCTTCAAGTAGCGAAGTCACTGAACCTAGACACCGCCTCTCGCATTAACTCAGTAGTTTCGAGAGCCAATGCATGATGTTCAGCGCCAGTTGCCGGTTATCTATACTCGGAATATTTAAGCCACCGAACGGAGCTTTGTTCGGACCCGCCAATTGCGCTGTCAGCATAGCAGCCTCACCAACCACTACTACGCGCCCTTTACCAAGCTTGAGCGCGATACCTTGTGCACGCCCGGCCGCAGAAACTCTCGTCTTCCGGTCAGGCGGTAGCGCATCAATGGCAGGGTCGGCAAGCTTGAGGAAAGCCACGCTGCCTTTCGGTCCCGCAAGTGACTGTCCCATAAAAGTAACAATCCGATTGATATGCTCATTTTTTGGGTTACGCCCGCGCGCGATCGCATGATCCAGTAGGAGAGTGCGCGAGAACAGAATGTCACCCAACTGCGGGTCATGATTAGCGGGGTCATCAGTAAAGGCGTTGCTCAAGTCGACGCCAAAACGCTTTGCCAAATTCCACGCCGCACCGCCGATCGGGTAGTGATCGGCGATGAGCAACAACGAGCCCCCGGCATTCACCCAATCGCGCACCGCATCGCATTCCGCTTCGGTGAAAGCAGGCTTGTTGGCTGCGGGAAAGTCAGTAGGAGAGCCGACGGGTACGCGCGCGATCAGCATTCAACCGCGAAGGAATAAGACTACTTGAGAAGCACGCTATCGCGCCGGCAGCTGCAAGGCTTTGTTGGGCTGCTGGCGAATTCTAGACCGTTGATAAGAGGGCTTTCTCTGCAGCTTTTGGCAACTCTATGGTAAGAAAATAATCTTGGGGATAGAGGTAATCTTCGCCCGATTCATCAATCACTCGAATGTAGCCATCCGCAGCGGCGGCCTCATCCGGCAGCACTCGATACAGCTTGCGAGGCTCTAGATCCTCACACTCTTCATTCCGAATACAGATTACAAATCGGCCATTTAACTTTGATCGTTTCATCGCTCTCAATCTAGATAGTGCTTGATCTTCAGCTTCTTCTTTCCGATTCCGTGGGCTTCATACCAATGTAACTCCACCCTCCCAATCCTACCATTGGCCAGCCTCACGGTCGCAATACCTTTCAGCTTCATCCAACGTCCGGCGCCAAATTGCTTTCGCAACCGTGCTCGCTCACGAACAGAGGGACCCCGAGCGATTCTCTCGATGTCACTAATCTCACTAATGATCTCGAAATACATTCACCGCATTGTCCCACGGCTTTCGCCGGAATCTGCTGGCATTAGACGAGCTTGTCATAATCCGCAATGGGAGCCAATCCAAAACCACACGATTGAATCAGCTGCGTCCAAGCCCAGCGCTCGATAATGAGCGCCAACTCGAAGAGACCAGAGCCGATCAATCTTCTTGAAATGCAACGAGGGGTGATGAGATCAGATTTGAGCAATTCGAAATTCTTATCAGCGAGCCTTCGAACCGCCTCTGGAAGATCACGGTAATGCCGCCAGAATCGGGGCGAAGCCAGATGCTTCACAACTTCTCACAGCGACCAGACCCATGATCCTGATCGGCTTCCCTGAGCAGAGAATCCAATCGCCCCGCTTTTACATCGTCCTCAAGTTGCTTGTCCCAGAGTTGGGCGTGAAATTCTTCAAACCATTCCGCTAACTCAGCCACTTTTGTCGGCGGCAACTGGGCAATAGCGCTTTCGATTTCTTTGACGTCCATAATTGGCAGTCTAACGCACCCGTCTGAATGTCATCAACTCGGCAACCGAACACTGGAGCTGAGGGGCGGCGCACACAACGTGGAAACCACGCAAGTCTCGCGATGAAAGCCGCGCTATACACCGTCCCCTCCAGCGCGACTTGTTAGACGGCGTACGCGTATCGAGCCTCCACATTTATCAGCAATCATGCATTGTAGATTTGAGCGATCTTGCCGTCCTTCATTACCTTGAAGGAAATCCAATAGGGATTGCCGCCTAAACCTATCCTGTAACGTAAAAGGTAACTATCGCCCGCATCTTCGCGGTCTGAAAAAGTAAAAGAAGTCAACGCGCCTTGATACGCAATCCATTGCCAAAACCCTTTCCCGGTGTATGTCTTCAGAAAGACGCGCATCGGGGGCGTAAATAAACCGGGGTCGTGTTTGCCGTTTAGCAGATTGGACATTACTTCCTTCAGCCTCAGCGTGGTCTTCGGGTCGGGGTCTGTTTTTCCTTCCGGTCTTTTGAGAGCCGGAACGTAAATTCCGGCAATATCAATGGCAAACTGGTCAAGTAATTTGTCGGCGTGATTACTCAGAATAATGATCGTCAATTTGTCGTCCATAAATCGGTAGATGACCGACGAAAAGCCGGGCGTGCCGCCTGTGTGCTGAACGAGGCGACGACTGTGATAGTTATCTATGAACCAGCCAAAGCCGTAATCAAAAGATGCCAACGCTCCGTCATTGGTTTTGGCGGGAGTCCACATCTGATCGAGCGTTGATTTCTGCAACAGTTTTTCGGTGTAAAGCGCGGCATCCCACTTCGCCATATCTTCGACAGTGGACAAAAGACTGCCGGCGGAGAGGCTATGAATGGAAGTAAAACCGGACGGTTTTCAAATTTATTTTTCACCCACTCGTAGCCGGAAGCGCGCTGCGGGACAATCTGACGTGTGTCTGTGTTGCGAGTGGCATTCATGCCGAGCGCCTTGAAAATTCGTTCGTCCAGAAACTGCCAAAAACCTTTGCCGCTCGCTTTTTCGACGATTATTCCGAGCAGATAATAACCAGTATTGTCATACGCCCACGTTTCGCCGGGTTCGAACTCCGACGGTAGTTTGAAGAACTCTTTGAGCAATTCATCCTGCGGCGGAAAGTTTTTTGAAGTGATGCTGGTTTTGAAAATATCGAGATAACCCGGCACGGCGACGTGATTCTGGATGCCAGACGTATGGCTGAGAAGATGCCGGACGGTGATGCGGTTCCACGCTTGCGGCGCGTCCGGAAAATACTTCGTGATTCGATCGTCCAGACTAACTTTGCCTTCCTCGACCAGCATCATCACGGCAGCGGCGGTGAACTGTTTTGTTATCGAGCCGATTTCGTAAACGGTTTTTGATGTGGCGGCAGAATTCGCTTCGATGTTCGCCAGCCCGTAGCCTTTCGTTTTGACAATCCGCCCGTCGCGAACGACCGCCAACGACATGCCGGGAATGTGCAGATTACGCATCTGCGTTTCGATATAGCTTTCAACTTCATCGCCGTCGCCGCTTGCCGAAACCGACGCACAGAAGATTAGCATTAGGGCGAACGCAATTATCGTATGGTTATATCTCATTGCATTCTCCAGAGATTCGGTTCCGCAAGATTCAACAGTCTAACGCCGGGCATCACCCGCGCCCTCATTCAACT
>JBPCLZ010000209.1:0-7190 GCA_051002775.1 Pyrinomonadaceae bacterium
GCCAGGATTGCTGTCAGCGGCGTGCGCAGTTCATGCGAGACATTGGAAAGAAACTCCTGCCGCACACGCTCGAGTTGCTCAATCCGCGTAACGTCGATAAAAACTCCGAGCGCACCCTCAGGCGCAACCGGATTATTTTTGCGCGGGCTGCTGTTGGCAGACATTCCATTCGAACTATCAAGCGGCACGACTCGCAGATCGAAAATCAAACGATCGGGCCCATGTGTTTCCACCCTGACACCGCTGCGTTCGGTGCCCTTCAGCGCATCGAGGAACGCGCTGTACATCGCCGGATTGCGCGTTAGCTCAGTCAGCCGCTGCGAATTGAGTTTGCCGCCGGAAAGATTGAACAGGCGGTGGGCTGCCGGATTTGAAGCAACTACCCGCATGTCCTTGTCAACCACCAGCAATCCTTCGCGCATGCCGCTCATGGTCGCTTCGAACAATTTACCAAGCTCAAAAATTTCGTCTTCGTCTTCGGCGGCTTCCTCGTCTTCCCGTTTAAGAGAAAGGTCTGTGCTCTTGTTTGAGAGAGTTTTAGCAAGCAGGACAACGGCGGCCAGCAGGGTGAAAGCCGCGGCGAATGCGCGCGCCGTGAACGAAGGCAGGAAAAGAAAAGCGGCAATAAACATTGCGCAGGCCGCGATCAGGATGGCATTACGCTTGGACACAATTTTACTCTAGCAATTTGCGCTCGGCAGTGGCATAGACTTTAGGAACTTCTGATTAAGCGGAAGCGTCAACTCCTTGGAGTGCGCTGGCCTGACAGCGCTTTCGTCCGACTGACCTATCTGGCCCGCCCTGGTTGAATGCTTCGTCGGCTCAGACCAAAGCGGCGCCGGGCCGCCGCACTCCAAGGAGGTGACGCTTCCACTTGATCAGAGGTTCCTTTAGTCTGTGGCTTTCCCGGGGACATAAACTAAAGTTCGTACCACTGCCTTAAGCACCAGGTGCTAAACCTTGGCGGGACAGCCGACGAAACGGTAACCGACGCCAACTACAGTTTCGATACAGTCGCCGCATTCGCCCAATTTTTGCCGTAGGCGTCTGATGTGAACGTCGAGCGTGCGCGCGTCGCCGTAATAGCTGTAACCCCAAACGTTGTCCAGCAACTGCTGGCGAGTGATGACGCGGTCCGCACTCCGCGCCAACGCGGAAAGCAAGCTGAACTCTTTATTCGTCAGCTTGATTTTCAGACCATTACAAACAACACGAATATCGTCAAAGTCGATCTGTAAACGATCGTCTTCATAGGTCTTGCCGGCCGTCTCGTCCATCCGGCGCATGACGGCGCGCACGCGCGCGAGCAACTCACGGACCGAAAACGGCTTGGTGATGTAATCGTCGGCGCCCAGGTCCAGTCCGGTAACGCGATCTGATTCAGACGCTTTCGCAGTCAGCATGATTATGGGCGTGCGCCGGGTGGCCGGTTCTCGTCTAAGCCGCCGGCACAACTCAGTGCCGCTCATGCCGGGCAACATCAGGTCGAGAATGATGAGGGCGGGCGGCTCGCGTTCGTTAAGGGCGGCCGCAAGTCCGGCTTCACCAGTGGCGGCCGTCACAGTCGACAATCCTTCGCGCTCCAAGTTGTATTTCAAACTTTCGCAGATGTCTTGATCGTCTTCAATAATGAGGACCGGTCGCGTCATATTCGCAGAGCCTTAATAACCAGCAAGGAAAGAGGGATTTTCCATTTATCATTTACCATTTACCATTTCTCATTTGTCATTGATTGAAAACAACTTGCTGTCCGTCAGTAAAGAAGTGGTGTGTTTCAATTCCGAACTTGCTTTCAATCGAAAATGGTAAATGGTAAATGGTAAATCTTTAGGTTTTTTAGTAGTTCATCTCAGGTCAACCCCCCGAAAAATTGTCTGCCCTACTTGAAGTGCTTGATGAACGCTGCTTCAGCCATGTAAACGGTCAACTCGCAAATATCGGTCACGTAGTCGCCAATGCGTTCCAGATGTTTGGCCACAAAAAGCAGACGCGCATCACGCGTGGCGGTGGCTGGCTCGGTGACCATCATTTCGATCAACTGATGGAAGATGTGGTTATAGAGGTCGTTAATTACCGAGTCGCTTTTGATGATCTCGCGCGCCGCCGCCGCATCGTTGGAAGTAAAAGCATCCAAAGCCTCATGCAACATGCGCAAGGCGTGTTCGGCCATATCATTTAGTTCAGTTACCGCCATCAACTCCGGTTCGTTATTCAAATCGAGGGCAACGCGCGCAATATTGCCTGCGTGATCTGCGATTCGTTCCAACACCGGCGCCATTTTCGCAACCGAGATAACAAAACGGAGGTCACGCGCTGCAGGCTGCCGCAGCGCAATAATATCGATGCACTGGCGGTCAATCTCGACTTCCAGCCGATCGACGCGATCGTCGTTATCCAACACTTGTTGGGCCAGGTCGCTGTCACGTTTGATCAGCGCTTGCATAGCGCGTTCTAGTGCTGCTTCGGTTTCGCCGCCGAGCAGCAACACTCGATCGCGAAGCGAGTTTAGTTCGTCGTCAAGATGACGATGGTATTCCATGACTTCTTCACCCAAACCTTCCCGTAACGTAGTCTTCCGTCAGCTTCTCATTGGGATTGGTGAACATCTTGTTAGTGGGATTGACTTCAATCAACTTACCTAACCAAAAGAACGCTGTAATATCGGAGACTCGCGCTGCCTGCTGCATGTTGTGCGTCACGATCACAATCGTGTATTGCTTCTTCAACTCAACTATCAGTTCTTCGATTTTTGCTGTCGCTTTCGGATCTAATGCCGACGCAGGTTCGTCCATTAAGATCACACTGGGACGAATGGCTAATGCCCGCGCAATGCACAGCCGTTGCTGCTGGCCTCCCGACAAACCCAGGGCGGATTGCTTCAACCGATCCTTAACCTCTTCCCAAATGGCAGCATCTTTGAGCGCCCGCTCCACCTGACCCTCAAGGTCGCTTCGACTCGACGTCATCCGGTTAATTTTTAGCCCGTAAGCAACGTTGTCGAATATCGATTTGGGAAACGGGTTCGATTTCTGAAAAACCATACCTACTCTAAGCCGCAGATCAACGACGTCGGTCTCGGGTGAGTAGATGTCGGTATTGTCTATCAAGACCTGGCCTTCGACTCGCGTCCCCGGAATTATGTCGTTCATGCGATTCAGCGTACGCAGAAACGTCGACTTGCCGCAGCCGGATGGGCCGATGAAAGCCGTTACCTTCCGTTCAGGGATTTCCAGAGAAATGTCGAAGAGAGCTTGCGATCGGCCGTAATAAAAATTGAGATCCCTCACACTGATTTTGGTGGGTAGAGTTCCTAAATCGCTCCCCTGCGGGAGAGTGATGGCATCCTGCCCAAGAGACACGCGAGATACTGGTTTTGAAACTTCTGCTGACATCGGTCTAAGTTTAGCCAAAGTGGCCAGTGATGTATTCCTCGGTTAGTTTCTTCGTAGGGTTCTCAAACATTTTTTTCGTTGGAGAAACCTCTATGAGCTCACCCAGATACATAAAGGCAGTGACGTCTGATACGCGTGCTGCCTGCTGCATGTTATGGGTAACAATGATCACCGTCAGCTTACGCTTCAGATCGAAAATGAGGTCTTCGATCTTCGCCGTAGCAATCGGATCAAGCGCTGAGGTCGGTTCGTCAAAAAGAAGCATTTCCGGATCAGTCGCTAACGCCCGAGCAATACAGAGACGTTGTTGTTGGCCGCCGGACAGTGTGTAGGCCGACTGGTGCAAACGGTCTTTTACTTCGTCCCAGAGAGCCGCCAAACGCAGGGACTGTTCGACCTGCTGTAAGAGTTCCTTACCCCTTACTCCCCTCAGGCGTAGTCCAAACGCGGCGTTTTCAAAAACCGACTTGGGAAATGCATTGGGTTTCTGGAAAACCATGCTTACCCGCAGGCGCATTTCCAACGGATCTGTTTCGGGGCCAATGACGTTGGTACCGCTCGGCTTAAGAACGATCTTTCCCTCGTAACGCGTATCCGGGTAAAGATCATGAATTCGATTGAAACACCGCAACAGAGTAGACTTGCCGCAGCCGGATGGACCGATAATCGCAGTTACCTGATTCGCCCCGAACACCATGTTGATGTTTTTGAGCGCCTGCAGTTTTCCATAAAAGAAGTTCAACTCAGAAACGTCAGCCTTGACTTCAATGGTCTGCCCGGAGTCCAGGACATCCGCCTCCCGAACCCTTGCGCTAATCTGAACCCGGCCAACGTCATTTGTCATAGTCATCTTGGGCGCGGCGCCAACAGGTAACTCCAGGCTTGCATTCATTGCGCTTACCACTTGATTCGTTTGCGCACCCGATAGCGAATCACGATAGCAATGGCATTCAGCGACAACGTTATGAAAATCAGCACTAATCCGGCACCGGCAGCATTTACAACAAAAGCCTGATCCGGTCGTGACACCCAATTGAACATCTGAATAGGCAGAACGGAGAACGGAGACCATAACCACTCAAATGAGAAAAAAGGCGGCTGAGACTTTATCGGCGGCGGTGGCAGGAAAGCAATGAAAGTAAGCGCTCCAATCGTGATGAGCGGGGCGGTTTCACCGATAGCTCTCGACAACGCGATGATAATGCCGGTCAATGTTCCGCCAATCGAATAAGGCAGCAAGTGATGGCGAACAACCTGCCATTTCGTTGACCCCAACGCATAAGCTGCCTCGCGTATTCCTTGTGGAATCGTGCGCAGGGCTTCGCGGGTCGCCACGATAACGATCGGCAGAATCAAAAACGCGAGCGTTAAGCCGCCCGTCAGGATGCTCGTGCCCAGTCGAAACTGATAAACGAGCAGGCCGAGCGCCATTAAGCCGTAGACGATCGACGGCACCCCAGCCAGATTTGCGATATTTATTTCAATCAGATTAGTAAGCCAATTCTTGCGTGCGTATTCTTCAAGATAGACGCCGGCTGCAACACCAAGCGGTACAGCGGTAGCCGCCGTTACGACCATGATAAGCAGCGTGCCTACCCAGGACGAGAGAATGCCGGCTTGTTCGGCAAAGCGTGACGGGAAGTGAGTAAGAAACCCCAGGTTCAGACGCGGCAATCCATCGATGAAAAGATCTACCAGCAGAGCTCCCAACGTCAGAATGCCAATCAGCGTGCACACTATTCCCACGATGTTGAAGACGAAGTCCTGGCGCTTCCGTTTAGCAATAATTTGCTTGAAGTCGCTCAACTCAATACGCCTCCCTGAAGCGCTTCCGCAGGACATAGCCCAGGATATTGAAGATCAACGTCATTATGAAAAGCGTGATGCCCGCGGCAAAGATTGACTGGTAACCGATGCTGCCGTGCGGCAGGTCGCCGAGGCTGACTTGCACGATAAAGGCCGTGATTGTGGCGGCCGGCTCACGCGGATCAGCCGTTAGATTGGGCTGCATGCCCGCAGCGATTGCGACAATCATCGTCTCGCCGATGGCGCGCGATACCGCCAGAATGTAAGAAGCAACTATCCCCGAAAACGCCGAAGGATAGACAACCTTCAGGGCTGTAATGATCCGGTTTGCGCCCAGCGCATATGCGCCCTCGCGCAACGACATCGGGACGGCCCGCATTGCATCTTCACTGAGCGAACTGACGTAGGGAATGATCATGATACCCATCACCACGCCGGCGCTAAGCATGTTGAATGTAGGTAAACCGGGAATGAACTCTTGCAGCAGCGGCGACATGAACTGCAAAGCGAAGTAACCGTACACAACGGTTGGCACTGCGCTGAGCAGTTCAAGCGCCGGCTTAATGATTTCGCGCACCGTCACCGGAGCAAACTCGCTCAAATAAATGGCAACCACGGTTCCGACCGGCAGGGCCACCGCCAGAGCAACGAAAGTGGTGACGAGCGTGCCCATGATCAACGGGAGAATGCCAAACCTTGGTGAGGCGAAGAGGGGGGTCCAGAGAGTGTCTGTCAGAAAGTCCTTCAGAGGGACATGCGCAAAAAAAGTCGAAGACTCATAGACCAGCGTGCCTACGATTCCTACGGTGATCGCTACTGACGAAAAGGCTGCAAGGAGCAACAGCGCTTCGATAATTCGTTCCTTCACCCGAGACAAGCGACGCCTGGCGGCGGGCATCTTGTCCGGTGGAGATGGAGACGGCGATTGGTCGGCTGCGGCTGCAACCGGATGTTGAAGGGCCGGTATGTCTTTCATGCCTATTTACCGATCGGGAATGTCGGAGACAAACCTGAATGCTGCGGCACTTCTATCTAGGCCTTAGGTTCCCGCTTGAGAATTTCTTCTACTGGCAAGCCGACTTCGGGAATTCCACCAAAGCCTGTTCCCGTCTTCAATGTGCGAAGGCGCTCCATGGCCATCTGGTATGCAGTTTCGGTGAGAGGCACATACTTGACCTCTTTCGCAAGCGTGCCCACATTCTTAAGATAGAACTCTATAAACTCCTTCACTGCCGGCTTATCGAGCGACTTGCGACTGACGTAGACGAACAGAGGACGCGATAGCGGATTGTATGTTCCGGCGACCACGTTTTCCGGACTGGGCATGACCGCTTCTTTGACCTTGTTCTTTTCCCATTGGATAGCAACGGCTTTCATTCTGTCGCTGTGCGGGGCGAAATAGGCGTAGGGAATGTATCCCAGCGAGTATTTGTTTCCCTCAACACCCTGTACCAGAACGTTGTCATCTTCGCTTGCCGTGTAATCACCACGACTCGACTTTGGCTTGCCGACAATCGCCTCGGTAAAATAATCAAACGTTCCAGAGTCGGCGCCCGCGCCAAAGAGAGCGATCTTTTCATTGGGCCATTCGGGACGGATCTGATTCCAGTGCGTGATCTTGCCCTGTGCTCCCGGTTCCCAGATCTTTTTCAACTCCTCGACTGTCATCGAAGTCACCCAGTCATTTCCTTTGTTGACAACTACAGTCAAGGCATCGAAGGCAATGGGCAGTTCGAGATATTCGATGCCCGCAGCTTTCGCCTGTGCCATTTCCTCAGTCAGGATAGGACGAGAGGCATTGGAAATATCAGTTTCACCCCGAGCGAACTTCTTGAAGCCGCCGCCAGTGCCCGATATGCCGACCGTTACTTTGATCCTGCCCTGCTTTTCCTTTTGAAATTCCTCGGCTACTGCTTCGGTAATCGGAAAGACGGTGCTGGAGCCATCAATCTTGATAACAGCCGCTTCGCCTCCCGGTCCCGTGCCGCCGCC
>JBPCLZ010000210.1:0-3134 GCA_051002775.1 Pyrinomonadaceae bacterium
CTTTCCGGTCACAAACTTCACGCGCCGCAGGGAGTCGGTGCGCTTTACATTCGGGAAGGTGTGAAATTAGCGCCACTCATCATCGGCGGGGGTCAGGAGTCCGGACGGCGCGCGGGCACCTCGGCAGCCCCAAACATTGTGGGCCTCGGCGCGGCTTGCGAGTTGGCGAAAAACTTTGCCGGTCACGATCGCATCGAACGCTTGCGTAACAAGCTGGAAGACGAAATATTGAGCTCGATTCCCAACGCGCGCTTAAACGGCACGCCGGATCGCTCCAGGCGTCTGCCCAACACCGCAAACATTTCTTTTGAATACGTCGAAGGGGAAAACATTCTGGTGCAACTCGATCAAGCCGGCATTTGCGTTTCCACCGGGTCGGCCTGTCATTCCAGTACGCGAGAGTCTTCGCCGACATTGCGCGCGATGAATGTTCCTTACACCGCCGCTCAGGGCTCGATCAGATTTTCACTCGGCCGCTACAACACTGAAGCTGAAATCGATCAAACGTTAAAGGTACTGCCAGAGATTATTGGCAAGCTTGTAGAGATGTCGCCGTACGATAAGGAGCTGAAAGCGCTTTATGCAGATCGGAGTGCCGCCGGAACTAAGAGCGGGGGCAAGCCCGCCTTCCCAACCTGAGAGACTGTGTAGCTCGCTCAATGCCATTGCCGCTTTAATAATCTTTCAACCCAGAATGCGAACTCGACGCCTCGGTCTCATGGTCAGGAAGGGGGCATGCCCCCGCTCTTTTGGCTCAGCGAATCACATAACGTCTACTTGCTTTAGTCATCATGCCTTTACTGCTAGAATCGTTTTAGGATTTAAGTACATCTTCCCCATTGCCACTCCAGGGAGTTTTCCGGAGCATTTGTTCGATGTCAGGTGATTTACCCAACCCCCAAAGTCATCCTATAGCTGTCGCCAGCACCGAGGCGTCTCGCAAAGCGCGCGCCGACAGCGTGAGCCTGATGGAGACGGATGATTATGTTTGTATCGAGCCTTCGACTCCGCTTTTCAAAGCAGTCCAGGTAATGAAACAGGATGAGGGTGGTTGTGCGATAGTTTGCGCAGCAGATCGTTCGGTAGTGGGTATTTTTACGGAACGCGATCTTCTGAACAAGATCGTTGGGCAAGCGGTTGACGACAATGCCCCGGTGAGCAATTGGATGTCGCCAATAGTTGCGACCTTAGCGCCGGAGGCGACGATTGGTGATGCTGTCGCCATCATGAACGACACCGGTTATCGCAATATTCCGCTGGTGAAAGACGGTAAGCTCGTAGGTTCAATCTCAGTCTTTGACGTGATTAGTTATCTGGCCGAGAGCTACCCGAAGACAACAATGAACCTGCCGCCGAATCCGCATCAGGTGATGGAGAGCACCGACGGTGGGTGAAACATTTCCGATTTTCGATTTCCAATTGCCGATTGAAACCAGTTCGTAACCTAATCGGCAATCGGCAATGGGCAATCGGCAATCCTAAACAAAGAGGCATCATCAAACACACATGAGCACTATTATCGAACCCCCGGTTGAACATACGGAAAAAAATCTCGAGGAAGTCGAAACCGTAACCATTCGCTTCGCCGGTGATTCCGGCGACGGCATGCAGTTAACGGGCACTCAATTTACGAACACGTCGGCGGTCGTCGGAAACGATATCTCGACGCTGCCTGATTTCCCTGCCGAGATTCGCGCGCCGGCCGGCAGCTTGCCAGGCGTCAGCGGTTTTCAGTTGAACTTTTCGAGCCAGGACATCAAGACCCCGGGCGATCAGCCGAGCGTCTTGGTAGCCATGAACCCGGCTGCCTTGAAAGTGAATCTGCCCGACCTCGAAGAGGGCGGTACGCTGATTATTAATACCGACGGCTTTACGCCCGAGAATTTGAAGTATGCAAACTATGCTTCGAATCCGCTGGAGGATGGTTCACTCTCCGGCTATCGCGTGCACAAGTTGCCGGTGACGACGCTGAACATGAATGCGTTGAAAGGCAATGTCACCCTTTCGCGTAAAGAGATTGATCGCTCCAAAAACTTTTTTGCGCTGGGCGTGCTTTACTGGCTTTACGACCGGCCCATGGAAAATACGCTCCATTGGATCACCAGCAAGTTTGGCAAGAACCCGGAACTCGCGAAAGCAAACGAAATCGCCTTGCGGACTGGGTACAACTTCGCCGATACCACCGAAGTTTTTACAACTCATTACACGATCAAGAAGGCGAAGATTACGCCGGGCAAATATCGCAAGATTACCGGCAACGAAGCGACTGCCATCGGTTTTGTGGCCGCTTCACAACTTGCCGGCCGTCCATTGTTCTATGGCTCGTATCCGATCACACCGGCATCTGACATCCTCCACGAGCTGGCGCGCCACAAGAGTTTTGGCGTGAAAACCTTTCAGGCCGAAGACGAGATTGCCGCTGTTTGCGCAGCGATCGGGGCGAGTTTCGCCGGGCAGATTGGGTTGACTGGAACATCCGGACCGGGTGTCGCTCTCAAGCAGGAAGCGATTGGTTTGGCAGTGATGACCGAGTTGCCGTTGGTGATTATTAACGTGCAACGCGGTGGGCCTTCCACTGGATTGCCGACTAAGACGGAGCAAGCCGATCTATTCCAGGCGGTGTGGGGACGCAACGGCGAATGCCCGGCGATTGTGATTGCGCCGGCAACGCCGGCAGACTGTTTTCACATGGCCATCGAAGCAGTGCGCCTGGCCTTCAAATACATGAGCCCGGTTTTTTACCTGTCTGATGGTTATCTCGCGAATGGCGCGGAGCCGTGGGCCATCCCGGAAATCAGCGACCTGCCGAAGATCGAAGTGAAATTTGCGACTGATCCGACGAACTTCATGCCGTATTCGCGCGATCCCGAAACGCTGGCTCGGCCTTATGCGATTCCGGGAACGCCAGGGCTCGAGCATCGCATCGGCGGCATTGAGAAGCAGCACATCACCGGCAACGTGAATTACGATCCGGAAAACCATCATCTGATGGTCAAGCTGCGCCAGGAAAAAATCGATCGGGCCGCGAACGACATACCGGCGGTGGAAGTGTTCGGCGAAAAAACAGGCAAAGTTCTGGTGTTGGGTTGGGGTTCGACTTACGGCTCAATAAGCACGGCCGTCGAGAAACTTCA
>JBPCLZ010000211.1:0-2079 GCA_051002775.1 Pyrinomonadaceae bacterium
AGCACTCAGTACTCAGCACTCAGAACTATGCCTTCCACAACCCACGTCGTCATAATCCGTCACGGCCAATCGCAGGGCAATGCCGAAGGTCGCTTCGGTGGCCACACGGACACGCCACTTTCAGCGCTCGGTCGCAAACAGGCTGCAGCTACAGCACGCGCGCTCGCCTCTGAAAAATTCGATGCTATCTATTCCAGCGATCTGCCACGAGCCATCGAAACAGCAACGCCGTTAGCCGAACGAGTTGGCGTTGCGCTCGAGGCTACAGAAGCCTTGCGCGAACGCAGCGTCGGCGTGATGGAAGGTCTAACTTTCGAAGAAGCTGCGGAACAACACCCGGAACAATATCAGGCACTGCTGCGACGTGATTTCGAGCACGTATTAGCGGGCGGGGAAAGCTACCGGCAAACACTCGACCGCGCCTCGCGAAAACTCGACGAGGCAATCGAGCAACATAGGAGCGGACGGATCGTGATGTTCGCACACACCGGAACGATCTGCATTTTGATTCTGCACTTGATGGGCGCGCTGGACGCGCCCGACCTAAAACCTGTCTGGATTGCTACTTCTAACTGCGGCATCGCGCGCTTTGAGCTGCGCTCAGATGGTTTCGTGCGCGTTCTCAATATCAACGACACACGCCATTTGGAAGGAATCTAGTGAATACTTGTTAAGCAAACTGTTAGTTTGCGTTGGTTGCCAGCCTTCAAGTTGAGGGGTTTCGAACCACCGCAAATTAACAGTTTGCTTTAACAAACCAGGCTTTTTCCGATCCGCGCTTATCCATGTTAATTTGCGGCCAAAAATCCTAGAGAAGAAATTCGTGCGCGTTCGGCGTTGGCCCATTCGCAAAACGCCTTCTTGTCTTCAGCCGAAAGTTCTGAGCCGGGATGCAGCGGCGTGTAAGTACTGAGTGGCATCACGCCGTCCTGCACCAGTTCGCACATGTCTCTCAGCCGGCGAGACTGCTTATCCTTGTCATAGCTGCCCCAACTGGAAAAGTTTAGGTCTCTGCGAGCGTCATTCACGTGCCCAATGACGAACCAGGACACAGGCGCGACATTCGTATACCAGGGCCACCGCGTCTTGTTTGAATGACAATCGTTGCAAGAGCGGTCGAGTATGGCCGCTACCTGCGGGCTTACTTGCAAATGCGACTCTATGGGTTGGCTTGGATCAATCGCAGGATTAGTCCGAGGCATGCGAAAAAATTGAATGATGACGAAGACCGCGGCCAACAGAACGACAAGCCAGCGAAGAATTCTGAACGACGGTTTCATGCTCGTTGTCTTCTTCTCCGCCACAGAATAGCCATGGTTGAAAGCAGCGTCACGCTGAGAATTGCAACGCCATATTTGATGCGATCGCCAACGACAAAGAAGGACAAAACACTTTCTGTCGCGACTCCTGCATTGCGAGCCACGGCGGCTTTGATACTGCCCTCGCCCTGAGTCCCGACGGTTGCAATAATTCTATTCGTGCCGTCCGCGGAGATCTTTCGGACGCGCGGACCGCTCGAGACATTGGGCAAGGTAAATCCAACTTCAAGGACATAAATCGCGCCATCCGGTGACGCGGCAACGCCATTGGGAAAATACGGAGACTCAGTGCGCAAAACTACTTCTGTTTTTCCGTCTCGACTAATTCGAAGCAGCCTGCGGTTTCCTGCATCGGCAACGTAAACTGTTCCGGAAGGGTCAACTGCCAAACCCGCCAAACTTCCGTACGATCCGCCAAACAATGAGGGCTTATCCTCGGCGGTTCTGGTCGTTAGCTCCCGTGCCAAAGTCGTTACCGATCCGTCCATTGTTACTTTCCGCACGGCATCACCATCGCTGAGATACAGGCTCCCATCTGGTGCAAACGCCATGCCTCCGACGCTGCTGAATTTGGCGGCAGCACCCTTACCGTCCTGGTGACCGTAAGCGCCGCCCGCCAAAGTTATGACCTGCCCGTCAGGCGAGCGACGCAGCAAAAGTGTTTGCGTCTTCGTGTGGTTGTTTTGATCTATGAGATACATGTTGCCGTCGCGATCCAACCAGGGGCTCATGCTGCGCGGGGGATGAGTTGTCGGTTCCA
>JBPCLZ010000212.1:0-13510 GCA_051002775.1 Pyrinomonadaceae bacterium
TTTCATGTTTGCGACCATAGATTTCACATCGGGCGGGACAGCACGACCACGTGCATCCAGCAAAGGTGGGGTGGACGGGTTGCCGGCGCGGGCGATCGTGGATTGGGCGCCGCCGGCCAGCGCCGGCCGCTTCATAAACGGAATGGGCAACTTCCCTTCAGATTTCAAATACAGCAACGGATTTGCAGCGAACATCAGCGCCATGAGCAAACAGACCATGGTGATGAACAAGTTGTCTGTAGTAAGAAAATCACCGGAGTACAGCGCGTTCAAAACCGCGAGCGCAATAAAAACAATAGCGGCCAGCATACAGATTAGGTTTAATAATCGGACTTCGCCTTTCATTTCCATTGCACCGGCTTTCGCTTCAGCCAAATCAAACCGCCCTTAGTTTTCAAGTCTAAAGTTTCAAGTTTCAAGTTGTTGACGTGAAACCTGAAACTTGAAACTTGAAATTTCCTAATGTTTCGCCTTGCCCGCAGGCTTTGGCTTTTCCGACATTTCCTCGTAGCCGCATCTTTCGCACTGCCAGATAGGAAATACATCACCAGGCGAGGCCGTACTTTGATAGATGGCGCGGTCGGAAGGAATGATCTTGCCGCCGCAGCGCGGACAAACGCGCCCGCGCGTTGTTCGCTTTTCAACATCTATTCGCAGCAAATTCTCTTCGGCCATCTAATCCTTTTCTTTGGCAGCGGGCTGCTGATCCTCGCGATGATAGCGTTTCAGCACCAGAAAGATTGAGCAAAACATCGTGACTGGGGGCACTAAAAGCACCAGCACACCGATGTTGAAGTTCCTGATGAAAAAAGCATTGTTTGAGCCTGCCAGCGCTGCACGACACATTGAACACTGCGCAGCTACCTCCGGAGAAAAGAACAGCGCAGCCATCGCCGTAGCGACGGTCAGCAAAACCAGCCTGTGCAAACTAAGACGCATCAATGTTCCTCGGCGGCGGGCGGTTGCTCTTTAAACTGGTAACGCAGCCCGGCGGCCCTGAAACTATCAGGGAAGAACACGAACAACAAACAGATGCAGACTACCAGCATGGGCACTATTGTCAGAATCAAACTCAGCCGCTCAAACTTCAAGTGCATGAAGTAGGCAACGATCAACGCCGCCTTGATGATTGACAAACCCAGCAGAATAGTCAGCATGATAAGAATAGACATCGGCTTGTAAGCCAGAAAAATCTCGATCAGCGTCAACAAAACGAGCCAGATCCAAATCGAAGTAAACAGTTTGTTACTACCGGCAAAATGCTCTTCTTCAGCGTGTGCGCTCATGTTGATCCCTCCGCTAAGGGCTTCGCTAACAGTTTGCGTTACAAATCATTTGGCCAGGTGACCGCCAACATCCACTGACATGATGTAAATTAGCGGGAAAACAAACATCCAGACCAAGTCTACGAAGTGCCAGTAAAGGCCGCTGATCTCGATGTCTTCGTGCTTCAACTTCTTGACGCGCGCCGCCACTACAGCCAAATAAACTGCGCCCGTAGCTACGTGAAACATATGCAGGCCGGTGATGGTGAAAAATGTCGCGCCAAACAAAGGAGACGGTAGTCTCCCATCCGTGGTAGTGAAGGTCGAAACCCAGTGTGCGGGCAAGCTGAACGGAGTGAGACCTTCGCTGATTAGGTGGTTCCACTCAATCAAGTGCAGCACCAGAAACGCGACGCCAAAAAATATTGTCGCCAGGATCCACTTGCGCACCGCTTTTAAGTCCCCGCGACTGGATGCCGACACCCCAAACACCATCGTCAAGCTTGATGACAGCAGGCAGAAGGTCATCACTGATGAAAAGACGATGCTGGGATAAAATGGAAACGGCGTGGCCCAAACGTTTGAGGCGCGCAAATAGCTGTAACCAATCAGCAGCGCCGAAAACGTCAGCGAGTCGGACACGATGAACAACCACATTCCCAGCTTGCGATGACCAACGCGATATGGGTGCACACCACCACCCCAATCGGCTGCGGGAAAATGTACTGCGCGTGCTTCAGTACTCACCTGTCACCTCCACGTGGCGCAGACTTGGGTCTGCGCGCTCTGAAATTGTATTTAATCGCGTTACGCCACAGACTAAAAAGTCTGTGCCACCAAGTCTGGGCTACACCTGCCGCCAAAAGAAAAGCAGCAAAAACAGGTAAATCCACAAGACATCCATGAAATGCCAGTAAAGCGTGACCGCATCAGTTTGCGCCTGGCCTTTCGCCGCAGCCAATTCATCGTCGATCCGTAAGCGAGAACGTAGGGTCAGAAACATCAATCCAGCCAACCCGCCGAGCAAATGCACAGCGTGAGTCGCCGTCAGCAAATAAAAAAAGGAGCTGTGTGGATTTGAAGAAATATAAATGCCCTGTTGGGCCAGTTGATTCCAGGCAAACACCTGCGAGGCCAGAAAACCGAATCCCAGTAGGGTCGTGACAGCCAGCAAACTTTTGTGCGCACTCTGCGCGGCGTTTTTCAATTTGCGCTGCGCGAATTCGAGTGTGATGCTGCTGATAATGATAAGTGCCGTGCTCAAAAGCAAAACACCGGGCATGCGTAGCGGTTGCCAATCGTTGGCGGACGCCGCACGCACAATGTAGGCACTGCTGAGTCCGGTGAACAGCATCAGAATCGACGCCATCCCCACCCACATGCCGATCCGGTAGCGGTTGGCCGAAGAGCGCGCATCAAAAAAAGCGTGGCCGTGGCCGTTCCGCTTCGGCGAACCATTGCCGTTGGGCCCGCGAGATCTCGACCCGCCGCCCAATCCGGTTTGTGTGAGTGGCTTAGTGCCGGTGACCGTTGTGGCCATTTCCACCTGTCCTCTCAGCTTCAGTTTCCCGCTCAGTTTGCATTACAAAATCATTCGGCGCTCCGGGTACGGCAAATTCGTATGGACCGCGATATACGGTCGGCAGCACACCCGCAAAGTTATCGTGCGGTGGCGGGCTGGGGGTTATCCATTCGAGCGTGGTCGCGTCCCAGGGATTTGGTCCGGCTTTCTTTCCTTTGAAAATGCTCCAGATCAGGTTGAAGTAAAACAGAAACTGCGCAAGCACCGTGATGATAGCGACGATTGAGACGAAAACCACCAACGGATGCAGCCTGCTTAGAAATGTGTATTCCGTAAACGACGAAAAACGTCGCGGCATGCCCACAATCCCCATCACGTGCATAGGCACGAAAATACAGTAGACACCGACGAACGTTATCCAAAAATGAATCTTGCCCATGCCTTCGCTCATAAAGCGACCAAACATCTTGGGGAACCAAAAATAAGTCGCTGCGAACATGCCGAAGATGGACGCCACACCCATCACCAGATGGAAGTGCGCAGTCACAAAATAGGTATCGTGCATCGGCAAATCGAGTGAGGTCTGGCCCAACACCAGGCCGGTGATCCCGCCGGCAACAAAGAGCGACACAAAGCCAATCGCAAAAAGCATCGCGGTCGTAAAGCGAATTCTTGCGCCCCATAGTGTGCCCAGCCAGTTGAAAGTTTTTACCGCCGAGGGCACGCCAATCGAGAGCGTCAGGATCGAAAACGTCATCGCTGAATAGGGACTCATGCCGCTAATGAACATGTGATGTCCCCAAACGAAGAAGCCCAGCAGCCCAATCGCGAAGATCGCAAACACCATTGCGCGATAGCCAAAGACCGGCTTGCGTGCAAACGTCGAAAGAATGTGTGACGTAGCGCCCATACCGGGCAGGATGGCGATGTAAACTTCCGGATGCCCGAAAAACCAAAACAAGTGTTGCCACAAAATGGGTGAGCCGCCGGTATGCTCCGGAAAGCTTGGATTCGTTCCGGAAAGAATGCCACTGACGTAGAGCCCGCCCGGAATAAAGAAACTAGTTCCAGCGACGCGATCAAGCAGCAGCAGGATGCCGCCCCCGAGCAACACGGGAAACGACAACAGCGCGAGTACGGCAGTAGTAAACCAGGCCCAGCAGGTCAAGGGCATGCGCATCAGCGTCATGCCTCTGGTGCGCATGTTCAGCAGCGTCGTAATGAAATTGAGCGCACCGAGCAATGAACCCACGCAAAAAATTGCGATACTTATTATCCAAAGGTTCATGCCCAGGCCCTGCCCTGGTCCAGCTATTTGACCCAAGGCGCTTAAGGGCGCATAGCCGGTCCAGCCCCCAATAGGACCAACCGTTGATGCCGACCCGGAAGCGAAGATTGCGGCAAGGATGACAATGAAGCCCACCAACGTCACCCAAAAAGAAAGCATGTTCAGCACCGGAAATGCCATATCTTCCGCGCCGATTTGGATGGGAAGGAAATAGTTGCCAAAGCCGCCCTGCGGTGCAGTCGTCAGCACGAAGAACACCATAATCGTTCCGTGCATGGTGACCAGCGACAAATAAAACTCCGGATTCATGATGCCCCCGGGAGCGCCGGCGGGAAACAGCGTTCCCAGGATGGGCCAGTTCGTGCCGGGCCAGGACAAGTTCATGCGCATCAGCACCGACATCGTCATGCCAACAATTACGGCGACCAGCGCCAGAATTATGTACTGGATGCCAATGACCTTGTGATCCAGACTGAAGATGTATTTACGAATGAAGCTGGTCGGCGGCTCGTGGCGATGGACTGCTTCGTGCGTTTCAACTGACATCTTAATCTCCTCGTGTTAACGAATGAGCGTAGAGATTTCTTTTTTGTCTAGTAAGTCGGCAACGGATACTGGGCCAACAGCTCAGTGACGCGACTCTGAAATTGGTCCTGCGGCAAAGCCATTAACGCCTGATGCTCAGCTTCCGGCAGGACCAGCATGTAACTCTTCATCTTAAAGTGGAGCTGGCCGCAAAGTTCGGCGCATGCCAGTTCATACTTGCCTATTTGATTTGCCGTGAAGTGGACGCGAATCGCCATGCCGGGAACCAGGTCCTGCTTGAATCTCAGTTGGGGCACCCAGAAGTTGTGAATAACGTCCTTCGAGCGAAGGATCAATTCCACCGGCCGGCCGACCGGTATAGCAATCACACTGTGCGTTGCATCGTCTTTGGCGCTCGGGTCCGTTTCGTCAAGCCCTACAAAATTGAGGGCTGAATCGTCTATCAGACTCGGATCTGTACGACCGAAGACGCCGTCTCGGCCTGCGTAGTGAAAGTTCCATTGAAACTGCTGCGCTACCACTTCAATCGGAAAGGAACCCGCCGGCGCTTTGTTAAAGTGAAGCGAGGCCCAGACACTTTGGCCCATTACGGCCAGTCCGATAAAGATGATGGCCGTTACGATCGTCCAGATAACTTCGAGGCGATTGCTGCCGTGCGTGTACATCGCACGTTCATGGGTCGGACGCTCGCGATACTTCCAGACCATGTAGCCGAGTCCGACCTGGGCGGCTGTAAATGAGATTCCCACCACGATGATAGTGATTAGGAATTGCCGGTCGAGTGCTGCTGCGTGGGAAGAAATGGCGGTAGGAAACCACCACTGCTTAACGAAAAAGATACTTACTGAACCCAGAGTCAGGATCCAGATAATAACCGCAAGAGCTCGTCCCATCGGTTAGCTCCTTAAGAGGTGAATGGTAAATGGTAAATAGTAAATGGTAGGAACGAAACGCAAGAATTAAGCGGTGAAGATGGCGTCATTTCCTATTCACCATTTACGATTTACCATTTACCAGTGTTACCGGTCCAGAACCATCAAGATAAATAAGAGCGGTAAATAAATCACCGAAGCGAGCAGCAAATGTCGCGCTGCCTGGCGCGATTTCGAGAAAGCCGCTCGCACACTGAAAAAGAGAAACGCCAGTCCGAAAATAATCGCACCGACGAAATAAATTTTGCCCGCGGTTCCCAGCAGTGTGGGCAGCAGGCTAACCGGCAACAGCATGACGGTATAAAGGACTATTTGTTGCCCGGTGACGCGGCCATCGGGTTCCACTACCGGAAGCATTAAAATTCCCGCGCGCGTGTAATCCTCTCGATACATCCACGCAATCGCCAGGAAATGGGGAAACTGCCAGAGAAAGAGGATTGCGAATAGAACCCAGGCTTCAACCCCGATCGAACCACCCGCGCTGGCCCATCCGATTAGTGGTGGGACGGCGCCCGGAAAAGCACCGACGAAGGTTGAAAGCGAAGTTCGCGTCTTCAGTGGTGTGTAGCCAAATAAATACCCCGAGATGACGGTCAACCCTAATACCGCGCTAAGTGGGTTGATTAAAACTGCCAGATAGATCTCGGCGAGCACGGTTAGCCCGACACCGAAAGCCAGCGCTTCCCAGGGGAAAAGTTTGCCAGAAGGCAAGGGCCGGTTCGCGGTGCGCCGCATCAGGCCATCGAGATCTTTCTCCATGTACTGATTGAGCGTTGCGATCCCTGAAGACAAAAGCGCGATGCCAACCATCGCGGTCAACATCGCTGGATAATCCACGCGTCCCGGTGAAGCAAGCGCAAAACCGGCCGCCGCCGTCAGCACAATCAGAAAAGTAATGCGCGGTTTGGTTAGCTCGACGTAGGCGGCCACACGATCGCGCGTGCTCAAGCGCTCGAGTTGAGCTATCCCGCCGTTAAGTTCTACTACCAATTCTTCCATCTGGGTTTGGTGAAAGGCCCGAAGTTCGGAGTCCAAGCTTTAGCTTGCTACTAAGCTAAGAGCAACCTGAAGGTTGTACTCTGAACCACTTAAGCTACCCTCGTTGCGTTGCCGCTGAAAACTCTAACGATTGTTCGGATGGTCGTAATACCTTAAATACCCTTAATGTCAAAACTATTGTGGTCGCGAATACTAATGCGCCGCAGGCGACGTGTGCCACCGTAACTCCCACCATCGGATTCAACGGCTGCGGGTCGTTTGGCGAAGCGGCGCGCGTTAGATAAGCCGCCAGACCCAGGAACAGTTGCACAACCAACAAGAGCAAGGCGACGCTTGCGGGCCGAGTCAGGAACGGCTGACCACGATGACGCCGCAACACCAATAACGCAGTGCTTCCTAACATCAACGTGACCGCAACCGCGCCACCAATATGCGTCAATAAAAGGTCCGTTGGCAGCGGTTTGTCCCAGGTGGCCGAGTGCCGCAAAGTCGCACCAATTATCAACTGCATGAAGATTGTGGCCGCCGCCGCGGAGCACATGTATCTGAGCGGCAGACCGGGGCGCTCCTCGATCGTGGGCCGATCCGTCATCCAACTCCGCGAAGTAAAAACCGCCAAGCTGACCGTGGTACAAAAAAAGAGCTGGGCTAACGTTGCATGAGCCGTGGAGACTGCAAGCGGCAAGCTCAACTTTACAGTCAATCCGCCGAGCAGGCCCTGCGCGATCACACCAAACAAAGCCAGCAACCCCAGCCGCCGCACCCACCGTCGTTTCTCTTTTGCAAAGAGAAAAATGACCAGACCGATTGTCAACAAACCAACTGTCGTAGCCACCATTCGGTGACCATGTTCCCAAAAAAGGTTACCAACCATTTTCGGAAACACCTGGCCATTTGAAAGTGGCCAGTCGTTCGTTGCCAGGCCCGCGTCGTGGCTCGTCACCAGCGCGCCGGCAATGATCAAGAAAAAAGTCGCGCAAGCGACCAGCAACGCGAACCGATGCAAACCTTTGCTCATTCAAATGACGCGCCTGCCGATTTCCGATCGCCGAACTATTAATTTCAATCGGCAATCGGAAATTGGCAATCGCAAATCAACGTCAGTGATGACCGGGCGCCGGAACCACAAGCGCGGGCATCATTTCCAAACCAGGTTTGTTTGAAGCCGTTGCAGCTTCGCCGAATGCGAAATCAGCTTTAGCACTTCCACTGGCGGGCACCGTCACGCTCATCGTTTTTTCCGTTCCGGTAGCGCCGCCTTCTTTCCACGCCGCAACGGTGTAAGTTCCCGGCGGGACGCCCTTGATGGTGAACGTGCCGTCTTCAGCGCTAACCGCGAAGAATGGATGCTTCAACACGCCAACGTAGGCTTTCATCCAGGGATGCTGATTACACTTGACGGGTACAAGCACTTCCGAGCGCGCAAACGAGTGCGTTAACGCGGGTGCGCCATTTGGTTGCGATTGGTTCCAGTCAGGATTGTTCTTTGGCGTGAAGTGGATATTGTGCTGGGTCGGATCGCTGTTGGTAATGCTCAATTTCTGATTGACCATCGCCCCCATCACATGCGGCCTGTATTGACAACCGCTTTGATCCAGTTTCACGGTGTCCGAAGGGGCAGTGAAAGTGTATTCGGTTACCTTCGTGCCATCGGCAGTAGCGCCATCTTTGATGTAAACAAAAGCATTGGCCAGCTTGCCATCTTTGATAACGTTGTCTTCGGTTGAGAGGTTCGGGCTACTCTGGCCGCAAACCGGATCGGCGGAAGTATCAATCCTCTTGGGCGCCGGCGGCGTGCCATTGTAAGCAATCGTTCCAGTAACGGTTCCTTCGTCCCCTTTAGCAGTGAAAGCTTTGCCGGTTGTTGTTGCTGCCGGCTCGCTGTCGCCTCCTTCAGGCGTCTTGCTGCAAGCTGAGGCCAGGCCCAGCAGCGATAGAGCAATCATCAGAGTCAGCCAGACCTTGGTCTGCTTCATAGACATAATCAGTTCCTCCAAATCAAAATACTTTCAGCGTAACTTTAGCACGGGAACCTACCTTAAGTAGAACCGCGCCCACATCGAAAGATTCACATTCCCGGCGCTCTGGCAGTCGTGCGCACGCGTCCATTAAACGCAAGCGGAGTGCGTTTTAATCTACGCAATCTACGTGCGGTTTCCCCGCTTCTCCGCCTTAATTTGTTTTCTGCCTTCTCTACGGGCGGCGGTGTTGGCGGAGGCCCGGCCGTAGCCGCGGGCGCCGTCGCTAACAGTCGCCTTTGTTCGTCAGGCGTCAACAGGAACATGTAACGAACCAACAGCCGCGCATGGTCATCGTGATATGCGGTGGCGCTGGCCGGCGGATTCGGCAGATTGATTACCCAACGATCTCCCTCTTTTCTAAACAGACCGGTGGGCATTGCCGTGCCGGGACTGATCTGGGATGGATCCAGCAGCCAGCGGAAGGTCCATTCCGGTTTCAAGCGTTCGCCGGCCAAAAGGAAGTTTGGCGCAATCGCCGTCGCATCGTGGGCTGGATCGCCCGTGATGTGACACTTCAGACACGGAGTGCCGGACGTGAACATCTGTCGCGCCACCAGCTTCTCCTCTTCAGTTAACGGAGCCATCGGCTCTTTGATGTAAGGTTCCTGCTGGCCCGACATCGCCATGAAGAAGCGCACCAATGTTTGTAGCTCATTAGGAGAGAAATTAAACGTCGGCATGCGGAACTTGAGATACGGACGGACGCCGTTGCGATCGAGACCAGGCTGCGGCTTCAAGTGTCCACTTGTTTGCGCTGCCGGTTTTGGCGAGGCGCTGGGCGAAGCGCTCGGCGAAGCAGTGGCTCGAGCAGCATTATCGATAGCCCTGGTTTGTTCCGGAGTTTTCTCTCCACTCAAAGACGGGTCGTGAAGGAATTTTAGCAGCCAAATGGGATCAACACGCGCGCCTTCACTGGACAATCGCGGCGGCAGCAAATCCTTGCCTTCAGGCGTTTGGTAAAAAGGCAAATCCATAACTACTGTTCGCTGGTCTACCTGCACCTGGTGGCAACCCACGCAGTTATATTTCTTTATTACCCACCACCCGTTTTGAATGTCCTGCCGGCGCTGGTCCTCCGGATTATAGAAGAGAGCCGAGGGCACGTTCGAACCTTCCGAGCCAACGCTGCCGAGCAGAAAAGTTGTTAACGCATTACGCCATTCCGGCGTCAGGAAAGGTTGCGGCATGCGCAACCGATCTTTGGGATCTTTTTCCTTACCCCGATCGTAGATGGAGGGTTCGGTAATCTTGTGCTCGAAAAATCCCTTATGGTTGTACCAGGGTTTTTCTTTCTCTTTCGGATGCAGGCCAAGCGGATCATGTCCCTCTTCTGCTTCTTTGGTAAGCATGGCAAAGTCCAGGCGCTCGATCGGCGTTGCACCCTCAACGGTCAACTCTTTGCCGATTCGTTGCTCGTCTTCAAAGCCCCTGATCTCGTGACAACCGGCGCACCCATATTGCTTGATGAGACCGAATCCCTTGTCTTTCAAGTCCGTGCGGTCCATGAACGAAGCGTCGGCATACTGCGGCGGCGAGGACAACGAAAACAGGTACGTGGCGATGTCGCGCGCATCCGCCTCTGACAGGCGGAAGTTTGGCATCACTGTCATGTTCTGCACTTGCAGCTCGGCGCCATCGTTGGGGCAGCGCGAATGCAGCTCAGTATCAAACACATGTGGCAAGTTGTGCTTGGCGTAGTCGTCCGCCGTTAGATCCCGTTTTTCTTTCGGACAATATGGAGCAAAGCGTTCGCGCGGGTTGTGAATCCAGCGCACTATGTAATCGAAGTTTGCTTTCTCGCCGACCTTTTGCAGATTCGCGGCAAAACTTCCGCCCGTGTTGTTTCCTTCGTCACCAATCGAGTGACACCCCAGACAGCCACGCGTCTCGAAGAGTTCTTTGCCGTGACCGGCATCGCCGCGCTGCTGCCGGGGTAACTTGCCATCAAAACTATCCTGCCAGAGATAGGCAGCAATTGCCTGGATTTGTTCCTCGCCATCTTTATCGCGCATTGATGGACCATTGCCGCTGGGAGCTGCGAACCTCCAGAAGGTCGGCATCTTGGTGCCGGGACGGAAACCTTGCGGATCTAAAAGCCACTGCGGAACCCATTCCTTGCGCAGTTTCAGGCGCACGTCCTTCAGGTTTGGCCCAATCTTCTTCTGATCTTGCATTAGGTACTTAGACTGCAAGTTCAACTGATCGATGCGCGCAGCCAGAATGCTGTTGGTAACTTTCAATGCCTCCGATTCGGCCAGCATCTTTTGCGCATCTTCATCGCTGGTTCCCTCAGGCGGATTCTCATCGATGCGAATCCGCTTTTGATTGGCCGTAATCTGATCCTCAAGTTGGCTAATATTTTGCCGCGTAGTCGCCAGGTTATCCGCCTCGCGGTCGAACCCTTCATAACGATGACAACCCATGCAGCCACGTTGGTAGAAGAGGTCGCGGCCGAGATTCAAGGTGTCGGCGCCTTGCGTAACCCGATCTTTGGCGTGACATTGCTGGCAGCCGGCCTCGGTGTTTTCTTTCTCAAACATCGGCCACAGCCAATACTTATGCCGCCCGTGACCCTTCACGTCACTGGTTGTCGCGCGGCCATTGCCCCAGTGACAACTGGAACACCCAAACCGATCCGGATTATGAATCTGCAGCAGATCTTTCTTGGGATGACTAACGAAAGCGCGCGCGAGGCTGTCGGGTTTCTTCCCGGGACCTCCGGGCGCTAAATCTTCCGCACGGATGTCGAGTGGCTCGCGAGCACCAACATGACAAACTTCGCAGCGGTCGACGATGTCGAATTCATTGACGCTAATCTGGTGCGGCAGGATCGAATAATCAAACGTGTCCATCTTGCGGATCAGTCCATCGATCTGAGTCGCGCCTAGTCCGGGCATGTGATGTTTCAAATAGTCGTCCCGCTTCTTCGCCAGCTCGCTGGGCTCTTTCAGGAGTTCTGCCTTTTGACCAAGCAGGCGGGCCTTTTCATCGCGCAGGTCGTTGTAAAACTTTTCGAGCTGCTCGTAGTTCATCCGCTGCGTCGCAGTTTGGCTCGAGCCGGCGGGATCCGGTAAGTCTACTTCGACTAACTCCGCTCTGATCTCGTTAACTTGCCGGCGGTACTTCTCTTTTTTCGCGGGAGGCGCAGTTTCAATGTTGTAATTTATGACGCTAAGCCGACCGCGTTGATTCTGAAATGGATCGGTTGCTGCGTCGAGCTTGGTCTGGATTTGGGCCACCTGCTGATCGATCTCTTTGATTTGCGGCGTGACGTTTTCGAGCGCAGCTTTGGCTGAATCATCCAGCTTTTGATACTCAGGATCCTCTTTGACTTCTGCTTCTGTTTTGCCCGCCTGCGCCTTGATGCTTTTCAAATAGCGTGTGTAGCGGCTGACAAACTCGCGCTGGATTCCTTTCCAGGGACGCTGGCCAATTGCTTCGTCATAGAGGGACCAGGCAAGTGAGAACGTGAGCAACAGTGCGCAGACGAGCATGATGCCGCTCGTCGAGCGACTCACGATCGGATCCCGCGCCGGAACGTCCGCTTCTCTTTTCACCAACGACTCGGTGGTGTCCGGACCATCAGCCACTAAACGCGTCTCCCCTCGCGGCTTATATGTTGAACCACGGTGTAACCCATACGTACTTAATTGTCAGCGCCAAACGCAGTATTAGTTTCACCGGCATCGCCAGCAAGACGCTTACCGCAAAAAACTGGAAGGTTAGGTATTGCAACAGGCTCGTCCGGGCCAAAAGCTTTTGCTCAAACGGATCCTTCGGGAACAACCGCAGCGGACGCAGTGAAAGCTTTTTGAAATCTACTGTCATCAGCCAGTGGAAAAACAGGGCGCCCAATATGAAAAAGCCGCCCACCACGAGTAAGCCAAATATAAACTTCCAGGGATCCGACGCCAGGAATCCCAGGTGCAACGTCTTGCCTATGCGGCTGGTTGCAATCCAGTCGTGAAGGTCTACGTTTTTGTCGAAAACCACGGCGTTGTGATCCCACGTCTGCCCTGGCCAGAACCAGATCCAACCGGGTCCACGGATAAAGGTCCCGATAACAATGAGGAGGATCCACATCAGGAAGCCCCAGGCAAACATACCTACGGCAAAGCGACGTTGCTTGAGCGTGTAGTAACCGTTCCCGAGCGGATTGGAATCGACGTAGGGAAAAACCATTAACCCAACCATGATGAGCGAAGGCATGACCACGCCGGCAATCCACGGATCGAAATAAACCAGCATCTCCTGCAACCCGAGGAAATACCAGGGCGCCTTCGATGGATTCATCGTCAGATTTGGATTGGCCGGTTCTTCCAGAGGCGCATTAAGAACTATCGACCACACAAAAAGGACAACGGTAACAATCACCGCCGCCAGAAATTCTATGCGCACAAGGTAGGGCCAAACGTGAATTTCTTTGGCCCAACCCGGCCGCCAGGGCTCGGTCTTGCGATGACTGGTCTTGGAAAGTTTGGGATCTTGCTCGAGGGCCACAATCAAACGATCGTTGTCGCGGGACTGCTTGATTCCAAGCCAGGTAAAGAACGGCACCAGAAACAACATCGCAACGATGGGAACGTTGTCCGGCGCCGATGAAATTTTCCAAAGTTGATGCCAGTCTTCCACCGAGAACACGGCAAGCAGCACCAGCGCGACCACCGCGCCGAGCGTAATCAACGTACCTTTGCTGAGACTGAATCGACCTGCCATTAATCAAACACTCTAGGTACAGAACACTGTGCCACTAATCAAACACTCGAGATGCGTAACCTCATGGTTGGGGAGGGTGGTTTACCCTCTCGTTGAATGACTGAACTGCACCCTTGACCTGCACAGAAAGTTAAGCATACATCCCTGTTGGGGAGGAGGCTTAACATGTCTGAGAAGTCAGCAACGAAACGCCGCATATTCACCCGTGAGTTCAAGCTCAA
>JBPCLZ010000213.1:0-3472 GCA_051002775.1 Pyrinomonadaceae bacterium
CTTCGTGCACGATGTTGACCTACGAAGATGAGGGGAAGATGAGGGGGTTACGTGCCTGTACCAAGCCAGACGTAAGCTCGCTTTGACGGCTGAAACGTCGGTAAATACGACTTGGTAACGCGTAGCAGCATGAGGTAAGCACCTCGGAATCGGACTTAAAATCCGTTGACCGTAAGGTCGTGCGGGTTCGACTCCCGCCCTCGGCACCATTCTCTTCAATAACTTACAAACACTCATCATTTGGGTCTGAATTTTTCCAACGGAGTAAAGTCCGTTGCGCACCTCTTCTTTGTTCAAACTGCTGAGGAAATGGCGGCCTCACGTGGTTGCGAGAGCCCTCATCGATAAACTCGAACCTCAATCAATCTTTGTTAGCTTGAGCAAAATCATTCACTAGGGAAAAGGATAGGTCCTTCCGTCTTAGGGATCTATAAGTCTTAACGAGATATTGTCTTTGTCTGCCTTTGCTCTCGTGTCGCCGCCGAGAAGGAGCTGCTGAGTCTACGGCTGTGACACCGTACCCTTCTCGCGCTGCTTACGCCCTCCGTACTTGGTCACGCCACGCGGCTTGTATATGGCTAAGATGGTGGTAACGAGCAACGCTAGCAGGCCGCCCGCGGAATGGAGCACAGGAGACTGGCTGAGGTTGCGTAACTCGTCATTAGATAATGTAGTATCCGATGCGAGATTTCCCAGGGAGCCAAGTGTCTGCGTAAACCCGAACAAGATGAGGGCGGAAACGACGGTGATCAGGAACTTCACCAGCACCCAATAGTGCCTGAATAAGCCCCACGGCGTGCCCAGTGACATGACAAGTCCCGTAATCAGCGAAGCGAGGCAGAACGGCACGATGACGTACCAGCCGATAAACTCCATGGAAAGATAAGCGCCTCGGACGGCCTGCGCATCACGGCTCGTAAGCGCTGCGATGGCGGGAGCCAGGAAGCCGGCAACCGCGCCGAACCACCCGACCGATGATGTGACATGGGCCGTAAGCGCGAACCTGCGGAGGCCGGGTGTCATGGTCATCACGGTATGTGGCGACCAGGGCCGTGGCCGGTGAGCATCAAGATGACAAACAGCAGGGCCAAGACGATGGCAATGATCCCAAACACTTTCACCCAGAGTGGTGTGCCGCCGGTGTCGTCGCCAGTGCCGCCGTTGGAGTCGAGGTTGGGGGACACGTCAGCCATCTGCGTCTCCGGCTCTGTCGCGCGTTGTTGTCGAGATTTTCATGATGGCAACAGGCGAACAGTCCTGATCTTTAGCATCTTCGTTATGGTTTCCAGATCGACTCATCTCTTATCAAAAGGCTAACCCTCGCAAATGCGAACTAGGGTTTTTTGTTAGTGTTTTTGTTGCCGTTCATATTCATATTCGCGTGCTCACTTGCGTTCATGTTGTCATGAACGTTCGCGTTTGCGGCCGGGCTCGGACTTGGACTCGGCGACGCGGTTACTGTCGCATTGGCATTGGCATTGCTATTTGAGTTCTCGGCAGTGCTGCAAGCTGCACCGAAAGTAGCTAAAGCCAACAAAATCAGAAAACCTGTGGTTCGTCGCATGCGATTTCCTCCTGTTTACATCAAATCTAGAATGCCTTGGGGGCTCAAATTGCAAATGCTCTCACTCGTCTCAAAATCGCTTAATGTTTTGTAGGGCTCGCGGCTGGTGTCGGAGCACGTCGCGGCGCGCTCGAATGCCAGTGAACGATCCTCCAGTCCTTGCCACGTTTTTCAAGTACCGCCGTTCCCAGGCCTGCACCGTCAACGTGACGTGTTCCGATATCGGCAGAAATCGCATACTTGAACGTGGCCCATGCGGTGTTTCCTGAGACCTTGATCTTGAGATCGGAGAGCGTGTACTTGGTGTTCTTCATCTCTTTCATCTCGGGTCCGAGATGGTGATCACGGTAATCCGTCCAGCCATAGTTGGCGTGCCCACTTTCAAATACCGTGACGGATTCGTCGTTAGCCCATGCCTTTGAGACCAAGGCCATGTCGTTTTTTTCGAAGCCGAGCGCGCTCTTGAGCAGCACGTCGCGTACCGCCGATTCATCGTTACTTTGCGCCGCCGCCTTCTCCCATACTATGAGGAATGGACCAATTGCCACGCTCAAGAAGGTTACTAGTAAAACTGCTCGGCGGTTAGAGCTGCCTTTAGGTTGTTTCATCATTCTTCTTCTCCTCAAATGAGATTCAGTGTCTTGTTTGCCTTATTGCCAACACCCAACACAAGGGCGCTCCAAAGAACCACTCTTGGGTGTTTTCGTCCACCATGATCCCTTGTTCTTGAAGCTTCTCTAAAACCTTGGTCCCCACTCACCGTTGTTTGATACCTGCCGATCCCGTGGCTGCGTTCTCCATAGCAGGATGGTTTCGCGCCGGTGTAAGAAAGACGAGCACGGCGGTAACCAGCAACACGACTAGGCCAAAGGATGCTTCGAAGAGCACGGAACGATAGAAACGGCGCTCAAGCGGCCTGCCCGCGGCGTTATCCGAGTTGCTGTTCTGAGTGGCTATGCGAGCCGCACGTTTGCCGAAGTGATAATTGTTGATTGCACCAAGCAACAGCATGAACAACACGAGCAGCAGTTTTACTGCCAAGGCCTGTCCATAGGGTGTAACCCAAACGCTCTCAGTCCCGGAACGTGAGCCCAGGTGTTGTAAACCCCCGCGAGCACCAGCAGCACAACGCTCGGCATTGCGGTCCGGGTAAAAGACCTAATCAGATGATGCAATACCTTAGGACGCAACTGCGTCGTAATTGTCGGCGTAAGCCTGGGCCATGTCAGGACAAGATGAAATAGTCCGCCGACCCAACAACCTCCCGCCAGCAAATGTAGCCAGTCAGTGATTACAGCAAGGCGAAAGTGCTTCACCGAAAGCATCGCGTGGCCGGTCCAGCTCGGCGCTACCAGAAGCGCAGCGCCGGCGAGCAGTCCCGCCCACCATAAGCCTGAAGCCTCCGCTTTGGGATTACGCTTTATTCGGTTAGACAGCAGAATCAGAATGAAGGCTATTACTAGAAAAAGATCCCACCTGCAGAATCCACGAAGCTCCGTAGCCAGTCTTGAGCACCTGCGCGAGGACATCAGGTGACAGTGCCTCACCAAACGATCTGTCAAATACATCGGACGCCTGCAAGCCGAGAGCGATAACAGACGTAGCTGCCAACAAACAGACGCCTACCCATAACATTTTTACAACCCGACGGGTGCCGACTATGACTGCCTCGGTGCGACCGTCACCGTCAAGCGCTCTTCGTAAAGCTGGCATGAGGACTAGTGACCGAAAAGCAAAACCACCGAACAGCAGCATCATGGCCAGGTAGGTCAACCAGCGCACTAGCAGGCTGCTGAAAAACCGATGAATTGGAGCAGTTTCATCTTCGTCGTAATCATTTTCGTTCGATCCGCGTTGTAACTGCGAAGTTTAGATGACCCTGCGATGCGATTTTGATCGATTGTTACT
>JBPCLZ010000214.1:0-77181 GCA_051002775.1 Pyrinomonadaceae bacterium
AATGCATCCGGAAGCATAAAAGACGAAGATCGATCCATTCCATGTAAAAACATGTGAGGGAGTGGATCGAACTTCGTCTTTTCTGGTAAGCGATAGCGGTTAGCGTAAGGAAATGACGCTGCGGTGACCAACTCTATATGTCCAGCTTCTCTGAGTCTGCGGCTAGCTTTTGAGGCTGTGAGTTGACCGCAACCAGCTATCTCGGCTAGATCTCGTGACGATGCGTGGTACACGGGCAAACCGCTTCGGTGAGCGAGGTTGAGATGAGCTAGAAAAACGGCTCGGTCGCTGCTTCCTGTTCGTCCGGGCCACGGATGAATTTCTGCGTGCTCCTGGGCTATTCGGGCCAACCTCCTAGCAGGCGAGTCTATTGCACACCAGTTCTTTGCCTTCTCAAAACAGGTCCTTAGCCATAACGTTGCGGCGATTGCTCCCTTCGCAGTGTCAATCTCACGAAATTTGCCCGCTGCAGGATAACTCTTGAATAATGAAAGCATTTCATCAAAGCAGAAGCCAGCATTGAAAAGCACCGTAATGATCGCTTGCTCGGCTTCGGATCGCGATTCGTACTGTCGGTGCGGGTCACCTTGCAATAGCGACTTTGCTTTTCGCGGTATCTCTTTCTTCCCCGCTGGCTGTAGACCCAACCAGTCTAGATCGGCCAGTGCAGGAACTCTTATGATTGATGGCGGTTGATTGATGAACTTGTAGACAGCACCAGTCGGGTGAACCGAAGGGGGCATTAGTACGAACTGGCCCTGTGCGCGGATCTCATAGCCGTCGCGCTTAAACGACTTCGGCTTAACGGCCACCGGCAGGGATAGATAGATATGGCCCCCGCGATGTGTCTCATCAACCCAAGTATTCGCAAAACCCGCCCGATCGCATCGGTTCAACTGATCTGTAAATGAAAGTTTGGACTCTGCATCAATGATTGCCAAGTTGCTGCTTGCAGCTCCACACACAACCCCGATGTTAAGGTCTTGTCCAAATGAGAACATCGCCTCGCGCTCATGAGATGAAGGTGGCTCGTACTGATAGGCTTTCCATTCCACCAGAGCTACCTTGCTCCTGGGAGAGGCGACGATCGTTGACAAACCCTGCGCGGCATATGCCGCCGCAATTGTTCGAAGGGGTTCTTCGTGCATAACTAACTTCTCATTGATTAGCTTGTTGAAGAATAGAATTAGGGAAATTTTCCGTAATCCATAAAACCCACTCAGCTCATCCGCGCAATTGAACGCTGTTACAAGCCTGCAATCTGCCCTAAATTGTTTGTTTTTACGTGAGGTGTTCGCGGTGTGTGTGATTGGTTGGGATTCATAACCCCGAGGTCGGGAGTTCGAGTCTCCCCCCCCCGCTACCAGTAAATCAGCTCTTTCCTACAAGTACTAAGGCGAGCTGAGGCTCACTTGTGACCGTATTGTGACCGCGTTGATTTTTTAGCATCACCGCTTCACCAGCACCAACCGGCAAATTGCGCACGTAGCGTTGGCTCGTTGTAATGCTCGCGTGTCCCATGAGCCTAGCTATGTCGTAGGCGTTGAATCCCGCCTCGCCGAGCCTCGTGCCGTAAGTGGCCCGCAGATCGTGCTAGACCAGACCTTCAATGTTGGCATCGACGCAAGCCCCGGTAAACGAATGCTTGACGTCATTGTATAACCGACCCGTTTTCGGCGGGTTGATCCAAACATAGTCATCAGGCCGCTTGCCCTTGCACAGTTCGAGAAGAATCTGCCTGACTTCAGAATTTATCTCGACCATCCGAGGTCGCCCGCTCTTAGTCTTATCGAAAACGATCAGGTTACGGAAAAAATCAACCTGTCGAACCTTTAGACTTAACTGTTCGCTCTTACGTGCGCCGGTTCCGATCGCAAAAGGAATCATTGTCGCCAGATGCTTTCGGCTACCAGTACACAGCGCGAGCAGCTCAGGCTCCTCATCCGGCAACAAATATCTATGCCGCTGATTTTGCAGCTTGAATTTGCTGACTCGGGAGCAAGGATTGAACTCAGCCAGGCCCAAGCGAACGGCTAGGCTGAAAATGCGCGACAGCAACTCCAATTCACGATTCACAGACGCAGGGCTGCGCGGTTTTTTGTGTATCGTGAAGGAATGCTGGCGCTGACTCTTAAATCGCTCGATCACTAGAGGCGAGATCTCGCCCAAAGTCTTACCTCTGAACGCATCGAGCAAAACGTACTCGGAAGCGATCGTGTTTCCACGAACGCTTATTGTTTTTGGACCATTCTAGGAATGTACCTTGACCGAACTCGTCATTGTCGGCGTCAGGATTGCCGACGAATTCGGCAAAGGCCATTGTCCCAAATTGCTTGCCATACTTACCTTCAAACACGTCGCGCTTGAGCTTAATTTCGGCTTGCTGCGCTTCATATTTAGTACGCGCTTCGGGGATTGGTCCCCGATACCGGTGGTGACCGAAATCGTACCACGAAACTTTGCCGCGTTTCCTAACTGTCAAAGAACATCACCTCCATTTCGGCGGTTGCAGCCACAGAGGTAGACAGATCTTACACGACTAGATCGAGTCATCACAATCAGTCCTTTTTGGGCTTCGTCCATTCAACTATCTCCTTAAGGTCAAAACGTAGTAAATGGCCTACCTTGCGATGGGGGATACGCCCCTGCGACTTCATTACGTAGAGCGTGTTGACCTCGACTTGCAGGAAAGCAGCACACTGTTCAGGCGTCATTAACTGACTGTCCTGAACATCAATCTTCTTAACCGACTCAATGATCCTTTGGCTCATTTTTCAACTTTCCCTAGCTCGCTTGACGCGTTTTTTCAATCGCGCCTAGCGAGATTCAACTGATACCTACCTAGATACTAGGTATCTACAACTAACAGGCCTGACCGGCCCATTTTTACTACCTCCCCGCTGCCTGCTTACCGCAGGCTACCCTGCTTGCGCCGTCCGATGTGTTTTCCGCATCGGCGGCTCCGCTCGATGAAGCAGGAGCTTCATCGCCAGACCGTAAGGGCTGACCGCCTCTTCCGTTCTGGACGCTCCGGGTGCTTCGCTGACTGACCGCAGCTCCGACCCGCAAGCAGGGTAGCCTGCGCTGTCGCTTCGGCAGCGGGGAGGACTAACACTTCCAGCAGCAAAATTAACTTCGTTGTGCACCAACTAGTCATCGACTAACTCCTTCAGTTTCGAATCGCCAATAACTTGGCTTTTAAATAACTGTTTCGGCTTGCAGTGAGTGGGCACACGACTGGTGCTGACGAGCACACCCGAAGGGGCGAAACTTTCGTGGAGCATTCGAAAGAAGAGAGAGTTGTGCGGGCGGCTGGCGTGGGACAATCGAACGGAAAGCGGAAACTATTGGAAAATTAGCCTCGGCTGGAATAGCCATGCAAGCCGAGTCCTATCGAAATTTTTTTGACTTTGGGAAACTAGCCAAGAGAGACGGGTAGGGAAGTGTAATAAAACGCAAGTTTACTTGTCAGACTCAAGCTTGGTGAGGTATAAGGTGCGCGCTTTTTCGCAGTACCAAAGCGCCTCTCTGATTTTCTGGAGACTGTGTGCAAAAGCGAAACCTCTATCTCATCCTCGGTGTCCTTTGTCTACTTGCCTCATTTGGCCTGTTCGTCTACGGCCGCGTCATTCGACCGATAATTGCGGGTCCGCAGAGTACTTTGGTGGTCGAGCAGAATCCGCCCGGTGCCGTCAACGAGCAGCCAAGTCCGACGCCACAACCGCGAACAGAGCGACACAAGAAGTCATCCACTCCGACGCCCCAGAGGAGCCCAAGGGCGTTTCCTTCAGCACGACCGACCCAGGAACCTCAAACGTACACACCTCCTCCAGTAATTGCCCGAGAACGGCCAAGCTACAGTCCGCCTGCAGCCAGCGCCCCGACTCCGCAATTACTACCGCCCGAGCAGTGCGCTGCCCGAATTAGGAGTCTGCGAGGAAGGGGGTGTGCGTTTCTACCGATGGAGTGTCAGCAGCAATGTTTTATGCATGAGCGCCAAAGACAGATAGAAGCACCGCCTCGGCCTAGACGGATGCGCGGCCGCGAGCCGACGTCAAATGAGAAAGATGATGAAACAGAACAAACAACCGAGGCGATCATCCAAGAAATGCGAAAGAGAAGGAGATACTGACTTTGCATTGGGACGTAATGTTGCTCTTTGCTGGATTGATCTTCGTTGCGGCGTGGGCTTATGGCGCCGTGACGGCACACAACGCGAAAGCGGGTGAAGAGGAGTCGATGGATATGGTGTTTGTACCTTCGAATCAGCATGACTTGATGGAAAGCGTAAGAGTACCCGAAGTCTTCGACGAACGTCGTATGGCCAGCGACTTAGCACGCTTAGCTTCGAGTCCGACAGCCATAGGTCAGTACATCGCGCAGGCGGAAATTCGATTTACACACAAGCAACAGCAATGACTGAGTTAAGCCAAGCGACTTTCTCTTCTCGGGTCGTTGGAAGCTTCTCACATGGTCTCGAAGGCGGCTTTTCATCTTTCGCAAGTGCTGCTTGATTTTCTTGAGTCGTGCGCTCTTCTGGGATTCGTCTTATTCCTTCGATGATTTTGAAAAACGAAAGATATTGATAATTCGGGCTATTGCTGTTAAGTGCTTCCCGATACAGGCTTGAAAATCTACTTAAATCTTTGTCTGCCTCGAAAGCCGCAGAAGTAGCAAGAGATTTCTCGAGGAACGGCAACGTAGCACTGGACATCAGGTTTTGCGTTGATAGTTCAATGGTGGTGAGTTTGTATATGTGAAGAGGCATGTCAGCAACAAGTGATAGTCTACTCAACGCGGTTGACAGTGCGTTGTATGCTTTCAAATTGGCGTCGCCAAAACTAAGTGCCTCAATTTTCTCAACTTCAATCTTCCCGAGAAACCCTTTGTCGTTCGGATATCCTCGAAGCGTTATCGTTCCCTCGGCCAGCGGTGCCTCGATGTCGACGAAACCGTTCGATTTACCGATGAGAAAATGCGAGTCGCCTCTTATCTGCGCATCATCAAATGAAATGTGATTCTCTGCGAGCGGCGAGTATCCCGGTCGACTCAAGATAAACCTGACCTTGTACTTGCCCGGAGAACCTGACGGCGGTGCTGCATTTCGCGGGTCGTTAGGATTCTTACTATTTAAAAGAGTTAGGGTCATAAAGAATGCTATACCCGATAGTCCCCACGTGCCGACCAACTGTGGGTACTCAGGTTTCCGTATCCGCTCTTGCGGTCTACCTGACGTTGGTTGCGCTGGTCCGCCGTGACACTTCTTATATTTCTTTCCGCTACCGCAGGGACAAGGCTCATTGCGTCCAACTTTTTGCATAACTACGTTCAGTGTAAAAGTCTAATCACGGAAAGAGACGAGGATATATTTCTGATATCCGCTGGCTCAACGAGATTTCCGATTTTGGATTCTGCTCAACGCAAGCTTGGTCCGCCGCTCGGTGACAGCCGCCGTACTCTTTACCAGATCCGCATCTACACGGAGCAGTCGATTTTATGTTACGAAAAAGTGAGTGTGCGTCGTGTGGCTCCTCTGCGCCAATCCATACGCTCGTTTGGTCCCAGACCGTCCACTTTACTAACCAAATCAAGACGTAACTTATGAAATCAACCACTGTGTGGACTTGCCAGTGCCACACGTTGTGGTGCGGAGCATAGGCGCACATCGCGCCGTCTTCCAACATATGTTTCCAACGGAATTGTCCGTTCTTCAAGAAGAGACACGGCGATTGGACGTATGCGCGAGGGTTCGAAGGGCCGCCATCATACTTGATCTTGAGTGTGTAGGTTATGCGAGGTGCTACTAAGTTTTTCATCCATAGTGGTTGCCCATGCTCAGCGAAAATACAGTACGGATGGTGAATAACCCTTCCGCCGCCCGGCAGATAAACAGGTCGGTCCTTGTCCAAATCATCAATTAGCTCATACAGGAAGTCATCAGTTTGAACTGGCTGAGCATCGCCAGCCCACACTGCGGTCCGACCCTGCGATGTCTTGAGCACTTTAAGGGCAAGCGACGGGTAATACTCCCGCATAGCGCTGATACTGTCATCCAAACGCTGGTTAACACACCGCACGTTTTAGCCTTTTTAGACAGACCCGTAAGTTGGACGAGGCGTCACGGTTCCCGGCGGTTTCGGTTTGTCCTTATCCTTGTCCTTATCTTTATCCTTGTCCTTACCTTTATCTTTGTCTGCTTTGTCGTCACTCTTGGCTGCATTCATATCCTTTAGTCCCCCAAGATCGTCGCACTCTGTCGCAACGAAAATTTAAGCTAGTAGTTAGAACGTACGAAAAAATCCCACCGCTACTCCGCTGATACGCGGATAAGCGTACCAAAAAGTCAAAAAAATTTCAACTAAACACGAAACGCTCGCTGCAAGACAATCTCATTTGTCACCGATCCGTGTTGAAGCAGACGAATCGTCGCCGCTTGCCGCGAAACCTGAAATTTCGCCATCACTTTTTGGATTAACATACGCCCTTCAACAGAATCCGTTTCTATAGGCGTTCGAAGTATTCCATTGCTTAACAAAAAACTCTTGACTTGGGCAGTGAGCGCGCGAACAGGCATTAAAATTGCAGCGCATCCATAACCAGCTTGCCACTCCATCCAATCATTCTTTCCAGCGTTGAGTACCGTTTGGCGCTTACATACAGCCTTCTGCTGGCAAAGGGTAGCCAACCGTCGGGGACCGTTACTCGCCGAAAATAAAAGGCTATGGAACTTAACGTGAAAATGCTCATGTGTGATGGTGGTTCGTAAACGATTCACCATGTTAGGTGCCTCAGAGATCCTGCGAGAAATTTTTACGCGAGTGCGTTCGTTGGGTACGAACTCTGCAACGCCCTCCACGTCCTCTTCGTCGGGAAAATCAGCGTAGAGATCGAGATCCACACCTTCCTTTTCAAGCATGATAGTGAGATCGTCCGTACAGATCGGATATTTCACTTCGCCATATTTTTGTAGAAGGAAGTCAGTGACTAGCCGTTCACAGGCTGCATCCAACTCGTGAGGCTCGTAGTACGGACGGCGCGAAAAACGGCCGGTCAAATCTCGCGTCCAACGCATGGGGTAAATTCCTAATCTTCTTTCTTCGCCTTCCTGAACAAGCTAAAGGCTTGACCGATGGTCTCTGGTCGGGCCAATCCGATTTTTCTGATGTCCTCTGGCAACGAACCAGACACAAACATTAAGAAATCTTTCTCTAAGTTTAATTTACTCGCAAGCTGTTTAATTATGTATTCGCTAGGAGGATTCCTACGATCATGCTCAATGTCATTTAAGTATTGCGGCGAGATCGCTTCACCGTTCTCCTTCTTAATAAGGGCCGCTAGTTGCTTTTGACTTAATCCCACGTTTTTTCTCGCCTCGCTGATAATGTACCCAAACGTTCTTCGCTCGTATGACGGCATCCTCTTCTCCTAGAAGAATATGCTGATTAGCGTATTGTAGTTGCGTCCGCGAGTCAAGATTTAAATCATAGTTCAATCAATTGACCCGTCGTAACAGTTCTCTAAGCATCGGGTGACTTGCTCACGGCTCTTTGCAGTGTAGCAGCCACCCTATCGCATCAAGGCTTCGCAAGGGATGCTGCCTTCCCTCCACCCGCAGCGCACGCAGGGAGCGAAACCTCTGAGGCCTCACGGTGACACGACAGGGCACCCGGCTGCCTCCTTTAAGAGGCGGTGAGGCAAACCAGCAGCGATCCGCAGTTTTTATCATTGCTGGCGAAAGGACAAACATGTCCGAACAAAAAACCAGCTACATGGCATCACTCGATGCCTGGAGCGATAAGTCTGTCATCGAGCCTCTGGCCGATGCCTACATCAACGGACCAGAGGAACTTATCCTCAATGCGCAAGTTTGCGTGCGTAAAGCGATTCGCGAAAGGGTTCTCGAATCGTACCGCAACGGCCAGTCCGCTGGTCCACGTAAAGTGTTCAAGCGGCAATAGCCGGTAACCCTGTGGCGCACGCAGCGCAGGCTTGACGAAAATCTACTGCGTGCTTGTAGCTGATTAGTTAGGAGTTAGAGAAATTTGAAAGCGAATAGTGCATCCAAAGGCACAGAGATTTGCTTCGAAAACGGCAAAGCGGGCCTGAGGGTCACAATCCGAGAGTTCGCTAACAAACAGGAGCAGGCTGAGGCTGTTCCTGTTCCCGCCGTTGTTAGAAGACTTACTTTAGTTTTTTAATTAAGTCGTTTAACGAATTCACCTTGTGTCGTTCTAACACCGTATCTAAGTGAGCGTCACCTCGCAAGCCTGTGTCGATGTCATACTTTCGTTCTATCGTCCTATTCAGTGTATCGCCGCGCTTCTCCCGCAGCGGACCAGCCTTGGTTCGCGATCGATGTCCTCTCATGCCTGGCGCGTCTGGTGCACCCTTTCTATTTTTCATCGTTCGTCCGCTGCCTCCTTAAGCGGTACTGTCGCCAACTTTAACCGATTACACGGATGAATTATCCGTTCTCTAAACCGACTATGCCTGGATTATCGTAATCGGTTAACCCCGGTGCATGAACGGCAACAATGCCTCCGCTGTAGGCGGGATGCCGGGGGTTATCCAGGATATATCCCCCTGAGGCCGTTTCGAACAACCGCGCAGTTGAGCGTTCACCCGTTCTCGGATTTGTATAGGGGAGAGGCCTCTTGCCGGTGACTGCGACCGCATGGGCAAGCTGTCGATTGGAAAACCGATTGGACTGACCCAAACCTTCCGTTGCCGCGCGGATTGCTTCTGATTCACGTCCCCGCAAATTGATGGCGCCCGCACCTTCGTACTGGATCACGGCCTCATTGTAGCGAGGTGATCGGTGGTGTCCTGCCATCAATGCGAAGTTGTGATTCGCCGGCGCGCGGTGGACGGCAGTGAATGAATTTATCCCCCGGCTCCGCATCTCAGCTTCTTGTTGTTGGCAATTGCCAGTGCAACCTCCCGCGTTATTGTAGTCCGGCGACTCTGCCCAGCGGGGTCTAATATTTAGCCAGTCCATGATCGTTGCAATTGACGCCGCAGCGCCTAACACTCTCAACAAGACAAGCAGCGGGCCCGCAGCGTTTGCCACAAAGAGCCCGCTTGCCTCATGTCTAGTAAAGACCTCTGCGGCGATCTCTTCGATCGTTCGACTTCTAGGTGCCGAGAAAAAGAATTGAAGTGAATCTAGCGCAGGTGCAGCCGCGATCGCGCCAGCGCTCATAATGGTAGTCCTTGCGAAGGACCGGCGACTTAGCTTATTCATTTGGTGGTCCTTTCTGACTGCGTCCTAAAAGAAAGAAAACGCTAGCCAACCCGGCGCTAGCGTTTTCAAAGAGCCTGGTGAAACAGACCTATATTTTCCCGCTAAGGAAGCAGGACGTCAAGACTTTTCTCTGTTTATGTGGTTCGCTGTCTGGCCGCCTAGTCGGAGCGGCGGCCGGCTGGATGGTTTTGAACGTATTCCTGAAAGGCTAGGTCGGCGAGTTCTGAATATTCACGCTCGAGATCGATAGCCAGTTTTTTGAAGCTTTTGGCGACGGGCTTGCTGACATACATCGTCATTTTCACTCTCTCACCTTTCGATTTTTGCTCTTTGGCCATGGCTGCGCCAGCTCCTTCACTCATAGTCTCCTCCTGCACAGAGGGTTGGTGATTTCTCCGCTTGCCTGTGTTGCTTTTCATTTGAACCTCCGGCTGCCAAGATTTGCTCCCGGAAAGGAGCAAGTCCGGCAGCCGGAGATCAGATTTCATCGGATGTGAGCTCGTTAAAGCCCACAGCGTGAGGGCAGTATCGCAAACAGTCGTTCAGCCGTCAAGACGGCCGTTTTCACGTACCGCTCAGGCGCTGGGGGTGCCAGCCAGCCAAACTTTACTCAGTAAAGACTGCGCGCCGCAACTGGACAGCCAATTCTCATGCTGCTGATTCATGTTAAGTCCTCTTGGACCGCGCTCCTGGCGTTCACGCAGGCATACGCTTGCTTGTCCCCAATTCGATTTAACTTGCCTCGACACAGATTGACAAAGATCTACTGCGTGCTAATCTACCTATACGAATTAACCTCACACATATGGACCAACAACTGACTGAGATCAGTACTAAGCTCGACAATCTCACAACTTTCATTCAAAAGAATATGGTAACGAAGGAGGAATTGGCAGATCTGCGTCATGAATTACCATCGCGAACCGACTTTTCTCAACTACAAACATCCGTTGATGGTATTGCTAGACAATATAAGGATACGCAAGATGAGTTGAAGATCACGGCAGAACGTACAACGCGGATAGAGAAATGGGTACTGCAAGCAGCCGCTAAGATTGGCGTGGAATATAAGCCTTAGTCATTCGACCTTTCAGAGCTTGGGACGTTGGAAAGCAGGCGCGCCAGTATCGCCTGCTTTTGTCTCTTGACGCTTTATGTACAGTTGCTACGCTGAAGAAAAAAGGAGGGCGTATGCAACTTCTACCAGAGAAATTGCGCGCTTCACTTCCTCCACTCTACGGCCAAGAAGGCAACAGCAACCCCACCGTTCACGCAAAGTTTTTCACACCAGACTCCAATTGGACATGGTTTGTTACCGAAGGAAGTCAGGAAGAAGATGATTTTATTTTCTTTGGCTACGTAATTGGTTTTGAAGAAGAATGGGGGTACTTTGCGCTTTCAGAGCTTGAAAGCGCACGCGGCCCGTGGGGGCTTCCAATTGAGCGTGATCTGTATTTTCTGTCCGGGCCCTGGAATGAAGTGATAGCGCGCCACAAAAATAGCACGGAGAGTAGGCTTGTCCCCTACTCTCTTTTCGTTTGAACTACCCAATTATCAGATTCAATATTCACGAATGTCGCGCGAAAGAGCGATCCAATCACAATCCGTAGAATGCGCACTTTCGGAGCCGGGCTAGAAGATTCGGGTTTGCGCGCGTGAACAAAAGTAACATCCTCATTGTCGTTAATCTTCAAAAGTGGCACTACTCTTTGACCAGTAGCTGGAAAATAAATTTCACTCATGCTTACCTCCAACGAATACTCTAAAACTATATAACACGTTATATAGTTTCCAATCAAGCGGTGATATAGGATTGAAACTCGCCTCCTGGTCGGGTATAAGCTTCGCGCGTGAAACTGTTGACCACAGCCGAAGCAGCTCAACGCTTAGGTATCAGCGTGAGCCGCATACATGCGCTCATCAACCAAAAGCGGCTTCCGGCGTCAAAGCTCGGCCGTGATTACTTGTTAAAAGAAACCGATCTAAAGTTGATCGCAAACAGACCACCTGGCAGACCTCGGAAGACGAAGAAAAAATGACAGGTTGGCTCTTGGAATAGCCCTGAGGGGCTTTTCTCTCGCGCAGGACGGTAACTCGCCGTCTGAAAACGAAGTAATGGAGTTAATCTAAAAACCGAAAGCCCGGCTTTGGGGCGGGCTCTCAAGGTTGGGCAGAGACGTTCAGCCTCTTGTTGGTCACTGTCCTCACCCCAGCAACCAGTCCCCTAGTGAGGCGCATCTTACTCATGCTGAGAAATCTGTCAATGCAAAGGGCTTTTGCATTACCGATCAAAGTAACACGAATTGATGATGACATTTAGACTTAGGTTGACATTTTCATTTGGCAAGAGTATAGAGAGTCTTGCGCTCATCTATCTCCCTCAAGTCTTGTTGACGAAAGCCTCAAAAGATTCGTTGACTTCCACTATCTACTAAATATCGATGGCGTAGCGCAACTCTCTCTCGTTGGACCACGTCTCCAATCTAGAGTGCGCGTAAGTTTACCGCGAAAAGCTAAACCTACTTTGTTAGCTTTATATTAAGGAGAAATCTACATGCGAAGTAAAAAGAGAAGTCTAGTGCTACTTGCATCGCTTTTCATAGTAACGGTTGCCGCATTCGCGGTAATGCGCGGACAGCCCCAGAATAATTTGTCTAAGATAAGTCAGCAGTCAGATTCGAAGGAATGGCCCGTAACCGATTACACAACTCCCGAAGCTGCTGATTCAGATAATCACCCTTTACGTAAAGTAAGGAACCGCCGTTACGATAGCGATCCTAATGTCAAGCGTGATGTCCTTAACAAACTCGCCTTAAGTGACTCGCCTTTTATCCTAGACCTGCCTTTATCTCATGGGCCAGGAGAACCAGCCCTTCCGGTGGCACAAAGCGACATCATCGTGTTGGGTCGGATCACTGACTCCAAGGCACATTTATCAAATGACAGGACTAATATCTACTCTGAATTCTCAGTAGCCATTGAAGAAGTCATTAAAGATAATCCGCCGATCTCCGTCACGCCAGGGGCGATTATTGCCACAGAGCGTCGAGGGGGGGCAGTAAGATTCCACTCCGGGAAAGTTTTGCGTCTAGGTTCCTTGGGTAAAAACGCCCCCCAAGTTGCGAAACGATATATACTTTTCCTCTCATACAGCGATGAAGGACAAGCTTTCCCGATTATTACAGGGTATGAGTTAAGAGGAGGAAAAGTTTTTCCGTTAGATGGCCTCTTTGACGACAAGGGCAGCATTCCTCAATTTGAAGCTTATAGAATCTACAACGGAACGGACGAAACACCCTTCTTAAATACCTTAAGGAGCATAGTAGATCGATTGTCACAAGGGGGATCCAAGAAAGGTGGGCGTGAATGAAGTTACGCAATCACGTCTCCGCCAGCAGACTCGTCGCCATTCTCGTTTCTTATTTTTTTCTATTAACACTGATCGTCACCCCACCAGGCAATCGGGTAGGCGCACAATCATCATGTACACCCCCGGATGGCCGCCCTGCTAGCACAGCATGGTCGCAAAACTCTACTGTAACAGTGCATGTAAATTCCAATCAATTTACTGACGCGGAATTCAATTGCATTAAGACGGCGTTCGATAACTGGAACGCCGTGAAAGGTACAAATCTGTCTAATGTTACCTTCAACGTTAGTTACAGCGAGTCGGTACTAGTTACTCGGGGAGAAACCACAACCAGCACCAACGTCTATCAAGTAAATAGATCCTCCGAGGGTATTTCTGCGGCGGGAGTAGCGGTGACAGGTGGACAAACCGCCATGATTAGTGGCGCCGTGAGTCGTTCCACTGCCTACACCCATATCCACCCAAATGTGACGGATTGTACGGCCATGTCCCAAGCAATCGCGCATGAGATAGGGCACACGTTCGCCTTGGGCGAATGTACCAATTGCACTGTGGTTAAGAGCTCCGTAATGGTTGGCGCGAAGTGCGCGACAGAAGACGCAAACGGAAACTGTACGGAACCGCTTTACAATGACACCAGTTACGGACGCTCAGACCCAACGACTTGTGATGTCACCAAAGTCAAACAAGCCGCACAGTACAACCCTACATCTGTGAATTATAATACGAATTGCAATGGTGGTAGTGGCTGTACAACCTGCAATACGCCATATGCAGACCCCATAAACTTTTGTTCTTATCCCACGACAGGCTGCCGACCTGGGTATACTGGTTCTGGCTGCTGCTGTTACATTATTTCGCCAATTGTCGTTGATGTGTCTGGAAACGGGTTTGACTTAACAGATAGTGCCAGCGGCGTGATATTCGACCTAAACAGCGACGGTGAGGCAGAGCTCCTGGGTTGGACAGCAGAGGGTTCGGACGACGCGTGGCTTTCACTTGATCGCAACGATAACGGTACAATAGATAATGGCCAAGAACTTTTCGGCAATATTACGGCTCAGCCTCAGCCGCCATTAGGAGAAGAGAAGAACGGTTTCCTCGCTCTTGCTGAATATGATAAGCCTGAGAAGGGTGGCAACGGTGACGCCGTGATAAACGAGGCGGATGCCATCTTCTCCACTCTCATGTTGTGGCAGGACACAAACCACAACGGTCTCTCTGAGGCCTCAGAACTGCATATTCTAAGGGACCTGGGCCTGAGAAGTATCGACTTAGACTACAAACAATCGAAACGAATTGATCAGTTTGGCAATGAGTTTCGTTATCGCGCAAAGGTGGAGAGTACGTCCGATGCTCGACTAGGACGCTGGGCTTGGGATGTCTTTCTCGTTCGTGGCCAGTGAAGCTTGAGTTCTAAATCTAGTGTGTTTACATCGCACAGCACTATCTAGTAGGACTCGATAGAAACTCCTTGTTACGCTAGATCTATTGGACAGGTAAACCGAAAGCCCGGCTTTGGGGCGGGCTCTCAAGGTTGGGCAGAGACGTTCAGCCTCTTGTTGGTCACTGTCCTCACCCCAGCAACCAAAACCCAGTTGGTAAGATTTTATTCGTCCGTGTGTGCCTGTCAACAAGAACCTTGCCTGCCGGCGTTCATTAAAATGCCAGAATTCTTGCAACGGCTGATTAGCGTCGCTCCCTTGTTGCTAGCAACTCCTTTGGCAACGTTTGCTTGTCGTCAATCAGAATGTCCGTGGAGGTGCCCGCCAGCCTTGCATATTTGAGTAGCACTACCAGCGACGGCTCTGCCTTGCCATGCTCGAATTTTGAAATCAATCCGGGGTATATGCTGTCATCTGCATCTTGTATCCTGCGAGCCATCTCTACTTGCCCGACTCCAAGCCGCATCCGAACCTCTCGCAACTTTACTGCTAGTTTGCGCGGTTGAGTTCTGCGCCCCCTACCCATCAGGAGTTTCCCCCTGTTGTTGATCGAAGGCGGTTGGAAAAAGCAACAGGTTTCAACCGCCGACAGACGGCGCTTGGAGATACCCGTCGAAAACGCGATAGTTAGTTTTCCTTGAATTGCGACCCGTTTTGGCTCAGTAACAGGAAGCACTCCAATACGTGCTTCCTGTTCTAATATTTACAGGCAGTGCCGAAGGCCCACTTACGCCTTCTTGACACCGCGGTTTGGACTTCGTCGTCAGTCGCATTCTCTTCTTCCAAGCTGCCAAGGTTTCGATGCTTATTCAAAGACTGAAACAGTCTCCATAGATTCGAATACGTCCGTCACGCTCGAGCCGCCTTGAGGATATGAGGCTCTAAGTGGGCTTGGGTACTAAGGTAGTCCTCAACAGTCTCGGCGCGTCGGATCAGATCTACGGCGCCGGCTCGCCGGAGGAGGAGTTCCTGCGGTCTAAGGCGGCCATTGTATTGAAAGCCCATTGCGTGGCCATGCGCACCGGTGTCATGAATTAACAAGTAGTCGCCCTCTGTCACGGGCGCTAGGGGAATCTTCTTGGCGAAAGTGTCATTGTTCTCGCAGAGAGAACCGACCACGTCCACAATGCGAGCGACTCCGCGCTTCTCTTGACCGTCGCCACCCACCGCGGTGATGTGGTTATAGGCCCTCTTGTACATGCCGGGACGCATCAGGTCGGACATGCAAGCATCGACGCCTACATAATCGCGGTACTTTGACATCACATTAAGAACCTCGGTCACCAGAACACCGTGAGGTCCGGTGATTAGGCGGCCGCACTCCATAAACATTTTCGGAACGTACCCGTTCTCACGTTTGAACTGTGACAACAGTTCGGTAGTTCGTTTGGCGAAGGCCGCAAGATTGAACGGTTTGTCCGTAGGACGGTACGGAATCGAAAGACCACCCCCAATATTCACGAATTCGAAATGAATACCCGTTGCGGTGGAGATTTCTCCACTCATGCTGAGAAGCATTTCGACAGTTTTGACTATTCGGCGATACCGGCGCTCGTTGGATACGATCATCGTGTGCAGACCAAAGCGCTTCGCCCCTCGCTCCCTCGCTCGTAAGTAAGCTGCCTTCATCTGATCTCGCCGTAAACCAAACTTAGCCTCTTGTGGATTTCCGATGACCGTGTTGCCGATCCCCACCGTTCCGGGGTTATACCGAAAGCAGATCAGTTCCGGGATGAAGGGAGGCTTGTCGACAAAGCTGAGGTCGTCGAGGTTTAGAATGCAACCACCATCGCCAAGCGCCTCGGCGTACTCCGCAGGCGACGTATTGTTGGATGTAAACATGATGTCTTCGGCCCGGGCGCCGAGACTTCGCACCATCTTAAGTTCGGTGATTGAGCTACAGTCAAAGCCGAACCCCAGCTCGCGCCGCAAAATATCAAGAATGCGAAGATTTGGCAGTGCTTTGACGGCGAAGAATTCGCGGAAGCCGGCGACAGCAGCAAACAGTTCGTTAAGACGATGACCACAGTCCACAATCCCTGCTTCGTCATAGATGTGGAACGGCGTCCCAAACTCGCGAACAACCCTATCGAGGATCGGAAGTAATCGGTTCTCAAACGATGGTGACATCGGCATCCTGAAGTCTTCCTAACTGAATCGGCAAGCTTGTCCCACATGACGACCGTTTCTGTTCCATGGCAGTGACACGAAATAACCGTGGCACATTCCGCGGGTCCTGATTAAGCCCTTTCGGCGAGTAGCGATTGCAACAACTCTGTGTACTGGTCCCCGGTATCAAAGGGCTCGTAACGCCCGGGATGGTCCTCACTCACGAACTGGTCCAATGGCGCCACAACGGTGGCGTATGACGGCCGATGCTTATATTGGAGCGACATTCGATTCCGGGAAACTTCGCGGACCCGATGTGATATCGCTCGATATGTACCATTGGTCCATCTTTCCATGTAGTCGCCCAGGAACACGAATATAGCTCCCTGGAGCGAAGGCACATTTATCCATTTACCTTCTGGATGCAATACTTCCAGTCCCGGCTCATCCTGCGTCAACATTGTAAGTACCGCATGATCGATATGCGACGTCATTGCATAGCTCACTGAATTTCCGATTGCTTCACCGGCGCCGGCTGAAAAGAGATTGAGACCGAGTCGGTGCATCGGTGCTTCCATGAAATGATCAAAGAATGTGTCGTCGAGACCAAGGGCGATTGCACAGCTAGACATTAACTTATCGCCGACCTTGACTAATGTTTCGAAGAGTACCGTCCCTTGACTAAACGGCTCGTGACAAAGCTTAGCCAGTGCTTCTGCACCTGTCTTTTCAACAAAGTTTCCTATCCGGTATTGTTCGCAGGCCTCGCCACCCGAATGCATGAGACTCTTTTCGGCGCCCAAGCCGCGATAACCCAGAAACTGCGACTGCGCCGTGCAGTCGAATCTGCGTTTTTGATCAATCGGCAGGGAATAAAATCGGCGTGTCTCGTCAAATGCAGCGGCGATGAGGTCGGCCGATACGCCGTGATGGTTCAAGAAAAAGTATCCATATCGTCGACACGCGTCACCGACCGCACTCGCAACTTGCCGCGGCTCGTCTATCGTCCATGGTCCGTTTCCCAGCGGCCAGTCCACAACTGGTATGTCCTTCGAAAGCTGATCGTCCATCGTTTGCAAGCTCCATATTTGGGATCAATAGATCTAACTTCTGAGTGCGAACTCAGAACACGTCAACCATTTGTGTCTATAGTCAACCCTCCGGACTATTCCTCGTGCTTGATCAGGTAGTGTTCCTCCGGATAACTCTATGGTCCACTGCTCTTGCGCTTACGTGTTTCGGCTCCATTTTTGTTTCTTAACTCGGAGGCGCAGAGGACGCAGTGTTACGCAGAGGATAACGTCAGTTTAGAACACTACCGGTTAAGATCGTTGCTATTGACAGCGACGAGGTGGGAATTCTATGCTTTCGGCGCATCGTCAGCAAATGTTTTGTCGCATTCGAGTAGACACTACTCGATCACCCACCAGCGAAGGCGTAAGTGATGATTTCCGTCAAATGCGCGGGGCTCGAGATTGAGGTTCCCCGTCACAACCGCCGGCCATGGCGTTTTTTCCTCAGAGCCATGCTGGCTTTTTTGATTTTGAGTGCGGGCATTGCGATGGCGCTTTCCAGCGATTGGCGCGTTGCCATCGTGGGCGTATTCGTTGAGGGTTTACTCTTTGCCCACATGTTGGAATTGGTCCATTCGTGCATTCACGGTACTGCCTTCGGTTCGCAAGGTGTCGACCGGATTGCTGGTGTGCTTCTGGGGCTACCGATGCTTGTCTCATTCTCCGATTATCGGGACAATCATCTCGAGCATCATCGCACGCTAGGTTTCACCGAAAAGAAAGATTTTTTTGGTTATGAGTTTGACGAGATGACAACGTGGTTATCGTTCGCGAAACACCTGACGATGATCGGACACTATGTCAACGCAGTCAAGAATATGGTGAGGGCGGCCCTGCCCTGGGAGTGGCGAGGAATTCCGCGGGACAGAGTCAATTCCCGCGTAGAGCATCTGTTGATGGTGTTATGGCTTCTCGTTCCCTTAGTTTTACTGTTGCTGGGCCATACTACACCCGCGGTCGTCATGGTGGTTCCGCTCCTGGTCGCGGTTCCCAGCCATGTGTTGATTGAGCTTCCCGAACATTGGTACTGCCGACCCCTCGATAACCCTCTGACCCACACCCGTTCCATCGCTGCAAACCGCATTGCCGTGTGGTTCACCAATGGAAACAACTATCACTTCGAACACCACCTCTGTCCGTGGCTTCCGAACAATGCCCTTCGCGACGTGCAGCAGAAACTGCACCAGCACGTCGTCCACTATCACCCGTCTTATTTCCATTTTTATTCCAACGTATTTCGATGCTTACGCTTCACCGACAAGCGTTTGTAAGGTGACAATGAGTCCGATCTCCCGTAAATGGAAGAGGGGGCGTCCATCGAGAAAGTCGCGTCTTCATGTCGTGCTTCTCGTGCACACCGAGTTCTTCGATCCCTCCGACCCTGACTTCGTAAACGTGACCCCCGATACCGAGTCGGAACACTTCGTATCGGCAGGACTAAGAGCGCTGAACCATGGGGTGTCGGTTCTTCCTTTTAGGGCCTCCCGCGAAGAACTGTCCACTCTTGGTGATAAGATTTCGCAGTTGCAGCCGGACCTCATCTTCAACTTTATCGAGCACCTGGAAGGCAACCGTCGCCTCGCGGCAGAGATTCCAGCGCTTTTGGAGGAGTTGGGCATTCCGTACACCGGCGCGTCAGCGACCGGCACCCGAAACTCTATCGACAAAGGGGGCTCCAAAGACGCGGTGAGGACAGTTGGTTTTCCAGTGCCTTCCTTTATGGTTGTGCCCCCGGGGGCGAAAGTTTTTCAGTACACGTCCCCATTTCCAGTCATTGTTAAACCGCAGTTCGGCGGGGCCTCGGTTGGATTGAGACTGGCGTCAGTCGTGAATTCGAAGAAGGAATTGCTCACAATGGCGTGTGAGATCCATCGAAAATTGGACGAGTCGGCCATCTGCGAGCAGTACGTTGATGGGCGTGAGCTATCGGTAGGGTTGGTCGAAGACGGAAAGCGTGTTCTGGTGTTGCCAATTCGAGAAACCGTTTTTGGTCGTGCGGGCAAAGGTGGACCACGCTTTTGCACTGAGCGCGTGAAAGACAGTTACAAGTACCGAGAGCGATGGGGCATCCGTTACGAGCGCGCCCAACTCACACCTGCCCTCGATCGTCGCATCAGGACCCTATGTAAGGAAGCCTTTCAAGTTCTTGGCCTGTCCGGCTACGCACGAATCGATCTGCGCTTGAACTCGTCAGGCGACCCAGTATTTCTTGAAGCGAATGCCAATCCTGATCTCGCGCCAAGGTATTTTGGGATCATGGCATCATGGATGGGTTTGACGTATGAGGACGTGCTCGTCAAGATTCTGCGGGCGGGACTCAATCGAAAGGTCCATGATCAACACCCACTATAGCCCGCATATCTCACAGTGAGCTCTACACCCTTGATCAGATCCGTTCGTCGCGAACAAACCCGATGCGGATTACATTAGATGTAGCTTGCTTTGAGGGGGAAACGTCGGTAAGTACTACTTGATAACGCGCATTAAAATGATGTGAGGAGTGTGTTTCAACGGTTTTGGCAACCTCAATTCAGGCCACCGGCAGGTGCCTCTTTCTGGCTGGCGGGAGTTCTTCAACATCAACTGGTCTCACTTACTACGATGATCTCCAATTCGCTCGGATGGGAAACGATGGCCACCTTTCGCCCTGGACGACAAGCCCCAACCAGCTGAAAATTCCACGGTCTAACCACTCGCTGGTTTTCGTTACCACGGACAAAGGGAATTACTTGAATGCGGTGGCCGGAGTTGCCCAAATCGGAGAGGATACGGTTCACCTTGACAGTGTCGAAGTCGCAAAAGTCGGGGACGACTGCAGCGTCGGAGAATGGACACTCGCCGATTACCACCTCAAAGGCGGACGTAGCACCCCGCAAGACATTGTGGTGCGCAATAACGTCGTGGTCCTGGGTGGCTGGGGAGATCTCGATCTGATCGACGAATATAGTGACGTTCAAACATCTATTGTCCGGTCCAACGGATCTCCAAGCCCTTGGAGAACGTCGTCAAGCCGGCTCACAACGGGCCTTTACGGACACGCGGACGTGTTCGCTGAGCCTGAGAAGCAAGAGGGTCAGTCGCTGCTAATGACGGTAGGTGGCCAGCCTGGTACAGGTGCCTATGCTAGTTGGATCGGTTATGCCTATGTGATGCCGGGTCCCCTTCCGGACGCGATCGGTATCTGCCGGATTGCTCCTACGGGGCGGTTGACGGCTGGACGCGCTGGTGCAATTCCGATTTCATTTGACTCCCCGATCAGCAACTTACCTCCTGGTATGATGGCCAGCCTCACTGGAAGCGGCATGCGCCGCCTCCATCCCATAAATGATTTCGGCGGTCGGGGTACTGGCCCGCAGGAGCCTTTGCCGACGCCAAAGCCATCGCCTCATCCTACCCCTCCAAGTGCCGCGCAACAGAACCAGTTCAATGATTGCCTGGCCCCTGCTTTAAATCTCTACAGAGGGCGTCTGCCCGGAATCGCAGGGAAGACGATAGCCGGTGGCGCGGGATTGGGTGTAGGGATTGCTGTTTTCAAGGGAGGTCCATCCGTCGGTTTCGGAGTTAGAGCCGCGGCCAGAACATTTGGCGGCCCGCTCACACGCTCCTCTTTGTTCCATGGCCTCATGGAGATCAAGCACGCTGCGTGGATTTCCACGCCTATACATTTGCTAAGTGGTCAAGCGCTCGCGAAGGGGTTAGAACAACTCATTGATAACCGAAAGGCGTTTGAAGCAGCCATCGCAGATTGTGCTAAAAAGTGGCCACTCGCTAACGCGCCTTCTTTCTAACGCTTATGTTTTGGTTTGTAACGATTTTTTTGTTTGTGACAATTTGCGCTGGCGCTATCGGCCTCGCCATGGGTATCAGGCTTCTTAAGTTTGGCGAAGAAGCAGTCGGTCAGCAACATACCCTCAGGATCGTTGTTTTGTCGTTCTCAGAGATTCTTGTGGGTGGCTTCGCCCTCGCGGCTTTGGCTACGAAAGTCGTCGATCCCTTGGTTGCCCTGATCGTTGCGCTCGGCAGCCCAATCTTGCTGCTACTTTGGTTCCCAATTAAGAGCAACAAAAAGTGATCCGCAGAATCCAGATCACCCGCATATTGAGAGTGGAAATCTACCCTTTAACAACTGCGCTGAGTTCGTTGATTTTTTGGTAAAGGAAGCAGTTGCCAGTTTTTATGATTCGCCTATTAATCGCGACTCAAAAGCCAAAACTCTAGGAGTACACCTAATGGATCTTGCCTTCAATGGCTACGATAGACATGCCAAGAACAAATTCTCGGGTTTTAAAGACGAACTGACCAGTCCCGGCGGGCAAGGTGCCGGCGTCTATGGGCATGTTTTGGGACAAGGTGGCGCTACGCTCGGAGGGCTAGCGACGATGGTTATCGGCGGGCTTGCCGATGCGTTTGACACGGCGCAAAGAGTTTGGGGCACACCCCAGTCACCAGCCGAAATGGCTGGCAACCGAGCTGGCTGGGCGCCTGGAACCCATATTTACAATTTTCTAACTGGCAAGACACCCAGCGACCCCGAAAGGCTAAGAAATAGCCTGACATCGGAACTGTGTAAGTGAAGAGGAGGAAGTGGGGATGTTTGAAAATAAGAGTATCGTGAACCTAGCGCTGCTCATCATTTTCGTTGGAGTAGCAGTTGGGTCTGTGACGCTCTTCAAAATAACTACAGAACCTGAAGCCTTCCTGAGTACTTCTTCCCCGAGGGGGACTTACACCGTTCGTTTGACGGGTCGAAAGGATCGACCAAAGGTTCCATTCGTAAGTCACCGCGTTGTCTTTTCAGTCAGTAGAGATAAAGAGGTTTTTTTAGCGAATAAGTATCTGCATTCAGGCGACTGGTTCGATCCATCATTCGACCTTTGGTACCCCGAACACACATGGGTAAGCCAATTGACATGGAGGAATCTCATCCCCTAGTAAGTGATCAAGTCAAGTTGGCGTTCGTTGCCTTTCCTAAAACGGGCCCATTCTACGAACTGCCCAGAACTAAAGGTCGTTTGTGTAAGATTCAAGTGTACCTAGACCGCGCTCTTGATAAATACTGTCCAAGCCGGCCAACAGCTTATTCGAACGATTCTTGAAGGGATCGCACATAGCGGGGCATATTCGAGGAATTCCTTGTTTTGTTTCTTTTCTCTTGGACCCTTCCCAAACTTCTCGAAAAGTTGCATCAATCACGCTTCCATAAGTTGCGCCACCTGGACGCGGGTGATAATTGCAGGGGTACAAATGGCCATCAGAGCCAATGGCCGCCACGAGTTCAGTTATGAGGCACCTCGAAAAAGAACGTTCCATCTCTTCTTCGTGATTAAGCCTGTGAATCTCCACCAATTGAAAGCCTTCGCCAACTAGCTCATTCCTAATTCGATCGAGCAACTTGAGGGCTTCCTGTTTCTGATCGGAAGTCAACAGCCGTTGCCCAGAGATATCCCTTTTTACTCTGAAAAATGTAACTCCGATATCCTTAAGGATCTTTGCGGCTTCGAAGACCTCACGGTAGTTCTCGGGATATAAGATAAATGAAGCATTGATTTCTAAAGCCGAGCCTGGCGTATTTTCTTTGAACTTGACCAGATTCCTCAGATTGTTCAACGCTTGATCGAATTGGGCAGTACCATTCAGTCGGTTGCCATATTTTAACAACCCATATGTTACTCCTCTGGCCGCATCAAGACTTAGATGCACGTAAGCTATGCGAACGATTGTCTCCCAAGTTGACTCGTCCATTAGTACGCCGTTTGTAAAAATCCCGACTCGCAATCCCGCATCGACCAGAAGTTTCATGGCGGCCATCACAGACCTCTTTGCTACTAGCGGTTCGCCAATCAGCCCCGAGAACGTCACGTTCTCAACCCTGAATTCCTTGACCTGCTCCTCTCCATTGAAAGAGTATGTTCCAGTCTTCTCGTAATCGAGAATGCCCTCAATGACCCTGGTCATTTTATTTGGCTCGGCAAGGTTATCTGGGAGCCGTTGGCTGCTAATTTTGGAGGCGTCCAACAACTTTTTCGTGCCTGCACTCGTCGTCGTTTCTATAGGAACGTGGTCTCCAATACACCAGACGCAGCAGAGGTTGCACGCACTAGAGGGGTGAATCAATACTTCGTATGGGGGAAGTATGTTGCCTCCGAGAGCATTAACAATACGCGGCCATTGCGTCCTTAACACCTCGAGTTCGCTAAAGCGTCCAGGTATATCTGTTCGTATAAGCGTTCTCAGAGGATTATTTTGGGCAACGCGGTTAAGTGACATTCTGCTTCCGTGGGGACGAAAATTCCCAAGTTTTAGCGAGGCGGTCTAATAACTTTCGAGACGGTAACAACCGATTTCTATAATTAACGTAAAAATGTTCCAAGCTAGTTTTTGCTTTCCCTCTTAGCCCGAAGCGGTCTGTACGAGCCCAACAGAAAAACGGACTCGAAGCTAGAGACCCTTCAAAAAGGTCCACTGGCTAGAATTGCTCAATCAATTAAGGGCCTTGGCGAGTGCGTTGAATATAACATAGAGTCTTTGATCGAAAAACCATTGATCAAAGCTCAGACGCTACAACCGAAGCCGGCATCGCCAATGACAACCTAATGCGAGAGTGTACTAACCAGCTTTATTTACGCATTCGCATGATGTGATTGTACGACAGCAAACGAGCATGAACCGAGCGCCGTTCCAAGTACTAGTCTTGCCCTATACCGTGTTGCCGGACGGCGAAGTACTCTATGCAATCTTCAGGCGTGAGCCATCTACAGGTGCATATTGGCAAGGAATTGCGGGTGGAGGCGAAGATGGCGAATCACCTCTCGAAGCCGCCCGACGGGAAGCCTATGAGGAAGCGGGAATTGAAGCAAGCTGCGACTACATTAAGCTTGACACTCTTACGATGATCCCAGTCGTTAACGTATCTGGTTTCTTATGGGGTGAGGATGTTTTAGTTATTCCAGAGTATTGTTTCGGTGTCCTTACCAGATATGAGGCGTTACAACTCTCTGATGAACATACCGAGTGTCAATGGTTTCGGTACGAAAAAGCCCGGCTACGTCTACGCTGGGATAGTAACCGAAATGCTTTGTGGGAGTTGAATCACAGGGTCACCAGTCGTTTGAAAAACGAGAGTTGAAGTACTCGTGCAGGAATTCTATGAGGTTCTTGCCATGGCCAAGACTTTGATAACTGCAGGTTGGGTATTACCTGTTGGCACACCTCCCATTAAGGACGGATGTGTTGAGATATCCGAAGGAAGATTTACCTACGTCGGTCCGATCCGCGATTATCCCGAGAGCGAATGCGAGCTAATCGAGTACAGCCGAGGGATCATACTCCCAGGGCTAGTGAACGCCCACACACACTTGGCGTACAGTTTGTTTAGAAATCGGGTAACTCATAGCAATCCTTTGGATGCGCTGCTTTGCATTGGTGAACTTAAACATCTAATGAGTGCCGACGATTTATTAAAATCTGTACACATCGGAAGCATGGAGTGCATCCGTGCAGGCATCACGACGATCGCCAACATTGTAGATCTAAGACATCCAGAGATCGCGCAAGTCACTGCTAATCATGGATTGCGTACTGTGGCACTATTAAGTGTCAGGGATCGGGACGAGATTCAAGAGATTGATCAAATACTGAAGAAGATCCTTGATCACCAGCCGAAGGCTGAGGTTTTTCGTGTCGGCATAAGTCCACACAGCCTCTACCTAGTAGGTCCCAAACGCCTCCGCGAGCTTGCAGCTTATGCGGAGAAGACCGCAGTTCCGATTTCGATTCACCTGGCGGAATTATCTGAGGAGGCTGCGTTCTTCAAACGGGCGATACGATCAACTTGGGTCGGAGAGAAATTATTTCGGTTTTATAATAAGGATCGAGACCGCCTCAGGAGCCCAACGCTTGCCGCCGCAGAGTGTAGGGTTTTGTCCCCCACTACCATCGCGGTGCACTGCATCTTTGTCGACGACCAAGATCTTAATGTCTTGAAGGCAGCCGGTGTTTCTGTCTGCTTATGTCCGAGAAGTAATGAGCAGATGGGTAACTCGTTGCCTCCCCTAAATGCAATGGTCTCAAAAAACTTGAATCTGTGTCTTGGCACGGACAGTGCCGCGACGTGCAAGACCTACGACATGTTTGAGGAGATGCGTCTTTTGTTCCGTGCAGGAAAAGCAAGCACAATCGATGGAGGGCTAACTGGCGCAGATCTCCTACGTATTGCGACTATTAACGGTGCACGCGCCCTAGGCCTTGAATCGGTTATTGGAACACTTGAAGTGGGCAAAAGAGCTGATCTCGTGGTGGTGGACATCGGAGACTCTCGCGCTTCGGATTTTAAGGATCCTTGCGAGAGAGTGGTGGTTTCATGCCGGCCGAGCGATGTTGAGTTGACAATGGTTGACGGAAAACCGATATGGGAAAGGCCCACTCCAAAAGTCGATTTTCGTAGCCCAGTCTGAAACATGTGCCCTAATTAGCGGGGGGAGAATCAGCTCAGGCTTCTATGGAACCTCGCCGACGAGCATGCCGAAAAGGGGCGCCGCTACCATTGTTTGTCGGCGGCCAATGCCTTTAAGGCCTAATCCAGCTGAAACATCAATCAAATTGGCTCTCCCGCGAAACTGATGTCTCGTAAAGCCTGGCTCTTAAGTATCTGCTTGAAAGACTTAATAACAAAAGCCTTGGCGCAGTATTCTGACGTAAAGCCGCCATTTACTTTAGCTCGGGTCTTGCGCGGTCATGTTTCGAAGAACTGGTTGGTAACTTCGTCAGGCAATGAATATATACTGAAAGTCCATGGCAAAGAGACGTCGCTGGACCGGGTTCGCTTCATCACCAGCAGTCAACAGTACATTTGGTTGACAACCAGGCGAGCGCCGCGCATTTGCCGGACCGTGCGAGGCTCTTTATTCGACCAGTCTAATGATGCCTACTTTGTTCTTTCTGAATACATCTTAGGCACTAGTTATCGGCCCGCCGAATTGGCGAACGAAGACTACCGGAGGATCGGGGAGTTCCTCGGTTTAGTGCACTCGTCATATTACAAATGGTTCTCTTACCGCGGATCCCCGGAGAATCTATCGGTGCCCCGCAAACCGCAGGAAAGGATCGCTGCTCTAATTAATTATCATACTAACGTAAGCAACGATTTCTTTTGCCGCGAAGCTCTCCAATATAAATACGCAGAACTCGAGAGATTCAGCACGGAACAAACTGATCGATTGCGCGATCTGCCGATGCAAATCATTCACGGAGACTTTTACCTCGACAATTTACTTTTTGGTGATGGAAGAGAAATATCAGCTCTAGTCGATTACGATCAGAGTTGCCGGTTTTTCAGGTCATATGAGTTGATGAAAGCGATCGTGTTTACGCTCTTCCAGCGACCCGAAAACCATGAGTCAGAAAACGCAATTGGGTATTTGATTTCCGGCTATTTGAAAGCTGGGAGCTTGTCCTATGGCGAGGCAAGCAACATGGCTGAGCTGTACCACTGGATTCTGCTTTCAGACACTTTTTGCTTTGAGCCTAATCAATGTCCTGATAGAGACTTTTCTCGCTTGCGCGAGTTCGGCAAGCGGCGAATCTCAATGATTAGATGGGTTGCAAAAATGAAAGAACGAATTCAGCAGATTGCTGGAAGCCTCTGCCAAGCCAGGGGAAGGACTTAGGATGGTGAAAGGTAACTCTGCGTTCGATGCAATTCAGATGCTCGCTGAGCTTGAAATGGGCGAATATCAATCGACCTACTGCTTCTATGGCAGTTCGGTCTCTCTAAAGGCCGATCATCATGAGTCGGTGCGGTTTTCGGATACATACTTTTCTGGTTACTTTGAGACGAACGGTTCGTTGCCTTCACAGATCACCGTGACTGTAAACTCAGATCCCAGTACGTTGAAGTATCTGACCCGCCTACTGCGATTGTCTGACGACACCTCAGACTTCGGCATCCCCAAGTTTTTGTGGTTGAGTCCCGACCACGGGATCTGTGTCCGCCGTCTTAGTGGCGGTCCTGACAAACCAAGTGTTCTTTATGCGCTAAACAAACTGCGACGGAGCATAACCCTTCTGATTCCTCCAGGCGATTTCGAGACCAGGTATATTCCTATGCGGACCGTGCGCGCAGCTATGAAACTCTTAATGCTCGAACGTGGCATGTGGCAGTTTCACGCCGCCTGTATAGCAAAGAACGGACTTGCTATAGCCTTGACCGGGAATAAATTCTCGGGCAAGACCTCGACGTTAGTCAGTGCACTGCTGAACCGCGACTTTGATTTCGTGGCAAATGATAAGGTGTTAGTGGATCGCGGCGAGCAATCGTGGTTCGTTTACGGCCTTCCTGTGTCATCCGGTATTCGCATTGGAACAATAAGGCAATTTTTGCCGTTGCTCGACTTATTGAATGACCCGCATGAGCAACATTGGGACAATCACGTTCTGGGTAATGAAGATTATAGAAACGAGCTTACACGCATCTACGTCAAGCCTCAAAAGCTCGTCGAGATTCTCAAGTGCTCTATTATGCCACGCGCGAAAGTCAAATGTTTTGTTGTACCCGAACTTGTTCAGGGCATCACTAAATCCAGACTGCTGAGAGCGAGTCATGGCGAGGCGAAAGAATGGCTGATGGGTCAGTACCTGGATCAACCGTTCGCGCAGGAACCATGTTTGAAGATGCTCTTTCAATCGCCGTACAGTAGTGTTGTAGAAAGGGCAGAGATTAGCCGAATGGCTTTTGAACTGCCAGTTTATAAGTTGATCCAGAATGAACTCACCAATGCAGATTCGGCCCGCAACCTTGAAGAATTACTACACTCTTAACAAGAGCATCGTGACTAATGTAGGTGTGTGACAAATATCTTTCAGCAGTCAGCGTCTAAATGATGCGAGTCAGCTCTCGGTAGCGATCTTTATACTCTTGCTGGATTAATGATCCCACTTCGACCAAGCTGAGCCATCGCGTTTCGCAGTACGGCCCTTCGAAAAGATAAGCGGGAAGAATGGATCGAAGAGCCTCGTTCCGCCACTGCAACCATGGGGCAGTTCTTTTGGCAACGGGGCTGTGCGAGAAGAACTGTCGTAGGAGCACGTACATTAGCCGCAGACTATGCACTGCCGTGAAAATGGATCCTAGAAAATCACCATCGCGTAGCAAGCTTTCGGCGTCTCGAAAGGCCCATCGCATATAGTCGTACTCGTCATTCGGCTCTTCAGTTCGCTTCAGCGATGGCAACCGCAAGATTGTACACGCGTGAACAAGGGCCTTCCGCACAACTTCTAGTTTCGCGACGCACGAAGTGGCGTCATGCGTGCGTGCTGAAAATACCTCTCCAAGAATCGGTAGCAGCGTTTTGTCGTCAGAATTTCTAAGATCAGCGATCGTCCACTTAGGTTTCTGGAATTTGAAGGGCGAAAGTGAGAGGAGTAGCAAAGCCAACCCGGCGGCGGCACCTTGAAGCGCCCAGAGCCTTTCCTCTGGTGATACAGTACAGTTGGGGCTAGCTATTTTGAGGTTGGACTCAACCAATGAAAAATGATTAAAAGCAGATCGTGGATGTAGCATCGCCCGTTTCGATTTCGCCTTCATTAGATTGAGAGACTTCCACCGGGAGCAGAGAACGATGCTATTAGCAAATCTTCCGGCCTCCCGAAGCTCATGCTGATCTAAAAGAGGTATCGAGGGCCAACTGAGAAACGCTCTAGAAGAATGTCTCTCTATGCCAACTAATTCTCCATCGATGTCGCACTTGGAAACAACAGCCCCAGTGTATTCTTCGAATAGAGCGGCTAAATCTATATCGGAGTCGTCTGATGCTAAGCCGCGCGCAACCGAACCGATTAATAGGACGGCTAACACTTTCTGATCTTTGAAGAGAGAGCTGGCGACGCTGCTAGCAATTGCTCGTTTCTTTTGTAATGATGGACTGGTCACTTTTGATCATTCTCCACACCGCAGAGACTACGGAAGGATCGCCGATCCGACGTGTTGAAATCGTTTTCGGCCCGCACGCGTTCGATGACCTCTCAAGTAGCGGCATTTGCGGAGAGGAGTGTGCTTGAAACAAAATAAGAAGTTACAGATTGGTTGGTGATAGGGTTTAGAGCGATTGTTAGTCAGAGGCTAAGAATCATTTATGCCGCCTGATTATCTCCACTATAGCCGAGACACTCACGGGAGGCAGACCTTGGGCCATTGCAAGGTTATGTTCAATACTGCTTGGAGCCCGAAGGAGCGGGTTCTCTTTGATTCTCAAGCCTTCTTGGAACATCTAAGGGCTCGACTGGTGGTTACTAAGACGCAACATCGGGTGGCGGATTATTTGCGCTTCGACTTGGGCTTCTTCTTCTGCCGAGGCACCAAGTGTGCAAAGAATTCCCAATCGTCCGGCTCGACCATTCGGTTACCATAATCGCGCCGCTTCGCCCAAGCCACTTTGAATTCTCGTTCTACCTTAGAAATCTGTGGGTCGCTCAACTTCAAACCAAGCGACTGATTCAAAAATTTGTACGCACCGAAGACTGCAGCCATATCAAATCTCCTCTCTACTCATTCTTCAAAGCGGTTCACGATTTTAACGGAGATTGGGCCTCGCGTCACGATAATTTGCAGCGGTAAGTGATTGTTTTAGGTAGCGCCCTGTTGCGCCGCAGGGAATGCCTCTTCTTCCGAAGACACGGTTGTTTTTCTCAACGCGTGATTCTTCCTTTAGAGGGCTCAATAGGAGTCATCTCGGAAATGAGACAATTAGAGCAAAACAAACTATTGGAGCGGTTCCGTCCTTCTCGTGTTTGGAAGGGTGAGCCCGGCCTTGGCGGGTGGTATACCGAGGCAGAAATCAGGGCCGTTACAAAAGCCATCCGAGAATCAATGGACTGGAATACTGGCTTTTCTGCACGAAAGGAGATTGAGGCCTTCGAAAATGCATTTGCGGAGTATGTCGGCACCAGGCATGCAATTGCGGTAAACGGCGCTGGCACTGGGTTGGATGTTGCAATAATGTGTCTCGATCCTCAACCTGACGATGAAATTATCTCATGTGCCCTCAACTTTCCTGGGACCCATCTGGCCATCATCGGTCAAGGCGCCAAGCTTGTACTATGCGAGCCTGATCCCCAAACGTTGAACATCAATGCAAACGATGTCGAGAAACGCATTACACCGAAGACGAGGGCCATCCTCGCTACCCATATGAATGGCCTTTCAGTGAATATGGATGCGCTTCTGAACATTGCTGAGCGCAATCCTCATTCTAAGTATGGTCCTCCGAAGGTTATAGGTGATGCTGCCCGTGCGTGCGGAGGCACTTATAAAGGAACTAGGATCGGCAAGCGAGGCTGGATGAATGTTTTCAGTTTCCAGAGCAAGAAGCTTATGTCTACGTTAGGTGAAGGCGGTATGATCACTACTGATGATACCGAGGTTGCTGACAAAATTCGTAGATTCCGATCGTTTGGCGATGGGCTAAGCTGGGGAACAAACTACAAAATGACTAAGGTTCAGGCGGCTGTAGGAATGGTGCAGCTTCGTCGTCTAAATCGAATGAATATGAAAAGAATAGAGCGAGCAAAGCAGCGAACAATGTTGCTTGAGGATATTGTCGATCTGACTCTACCATACGAGCCAATTGGTTATGGTCACGTTTATTACTTTTACACAGTATTGGTTCCCCCGACATGGGGTGGCGCAAAGCGAGATCAACTAATAAAGATTATGGAAGCCGATTATAAGATTGGCTGTGCTATTGCCAACCCGCCAACATATCAGAGAAATCAACTAATCAGGAAGCATGTAAGAGATCAAAATCTTCCAATCGCCGATACAATTGGTGCGAGGCTGTTTTGTCCAGCGCTGCACCCTCTCATGACCGAGGAAGAAAATGAATATGTAGCCGCGGCCATTTCCGCTGCTGTAGAACGAATCCGACAGGATTCTTAAGCAAACGGCCTCTGAAGGCCTGATACCAGTCACTGCCTGCCTTTGTTTCTAATCGTCAGCGTTGCGTTCCTGCCTTCCCGGTCCGGCGCAGCCAATGTCCTACCCGTGCGAGTAAGTATTTATATGAGGCAACGAATGCTGTTCTTAAAATCTCTTGGTTACGATTCTATGGAGGAGTATCATGACTCGACTAGTACTTTTGTCGGACAGCTCAGAACGGACGACTTGCGTATCGTCCGGAGGGCCTAGAGCAGCGCGGGCGATCAACCGTTCCGCGAAGTGTGGGATGGCCGCCGAAATCCATAGAGCGGCCTAGCTGTACAAAGCGGCGAGCTAAACTAACTAGAGACGTGATTCGACTGAAGCCCGCAAGGAGGGATAACCATGGATTTCATCAGAGTTCTCAATAAGGATGCCAGTGGTCCGGATGTACAACTGCTCTCGGAGTACTTGGCCGGTCTTGGCTACGATACCGGCCCAGTACACGAACAGACGTTCGGCAACCACTTGGAAAAAGCCGTCAAGGAATTTCAAGCCGATTTCGGAGTTAAGTCGGACGGGGTCGTTGGGCCAAACACGATGAAAGCCCTAACAGAGGCCTTGGATCTCGTGCGCCCCGGCTCGTTGCGGCTTTCAGACGACACCCGAACCAAGATCGCCGCACTACATGACGAAATCTATAGTCGGGTCGAGAAGCTTAGCAAACTGGTAGGTCGTTCTCTTGAGCTCGACTCGGATTTGCCAGTGCGGCAATTCACACTCACTCAAACCCGTCAGGGACGGCGCGTGAATCTGAAGCTCGACCCGGGTAGAATTTCGGTCGGCAATGTAACGCAGCCAGCGATGCGGCCGATAGCCGGCGCGGGAGCGGTCTGCTACTGGGATCCGCCAGGTATCTGTGAACCCTGTAGTGCTATTATCATCATCACCGCGGCAACGTGACGCGTTCATGTTGGAACCGGTCCGAAGTCAACTCGTACTAGGTGATCTCGAGCAGTTTCTGCTGACTGCGGGCACTTGGGCGGCTGGCGGCACTTTGCCACCTGGCGTGAAAGCGCACCCGCCTTCTCTGGAGTCACAACGCTTCCGTCATCTACTGACGCTGAGAGCGGTGGAAGAAAAGATGCTGCCCATGCTCTTTTGCTTTTTGAAAGATCAGGGATGGCCAGTGTTACAGGAAATCGAACTGCTGAACGAGTTTTTTCGCCTCAGCGAACGCCTTCTGTATCAAGCCTTGGACTCTGCATTTGGAAAACTCACACAAAACGATATTCCATTTCTTGTACTAAAGGGCGCCGATATCTCATCCAGAAGTTATACATCGCGTCCTGACATGCCCCGAATGATGCGCGATCTCGACATTTTGGTAATGCCCACCGACGTTTCCCAAGCGAAGCAGATACTGGAAGACCACGACTTTCGCCAAGGCCGCGCTGACCGCAATACTCTGACGATCTCGCCTTTCTCAAGAACAGAGTTAGCAGCATTTGAGCAAATGGATCATTATGAGTTGCCTCCTTTCTATAAGTTTATCGAAGTCTCCCAGCGGATGGTGGGGCTTCAACGTACGTCAAAATATCGTAATCCTTATTGCTACTTTGCGACTCTTGTCCAGGACCGTGTTTTTGTTAGGGTCAAGTGCGATCTGCACTTCAACTTGTCGAAAGGGATCGATCTACAAGATCTCTGGGGGCATACGGATGAGATTACACTTAAATGGATCGGTCGCAGGGTGCAGGGCCAATCCATGTCCGACCTCATCTGGATCCTGAGCAGCAGATTGTACCATGAGGTTTTCCAGTCGGCTGCAGTACTTCGGCAATTCGTAGATTTAATCGCGCTCATCAGTTGTTGTCACCCGCAGATTGACTGGGCGAGAGTTTTGCAGGCGGCAGTTAAATACGAACTGAGACCATCATTGTATTATGTGTTCAGTCATCTGAATGAATTCCTCGCCGACACAAAAGTTCCTAGGGAAGTGATCGAAGCATGTTATCCCGCTCGTTCGGGGGTTCGTCGAGACCACGATTGGGGCGACTTCATGCCGAGGCTCTTGAGAAGTGTAGTCATTACGCCTTTGATCGGCACAATTGGCCGCTGAAAGACTTTGTGAAGGGCTGTGGGTTTCGATCGGTTCTTCGGAATGAACTAAAAACTCTGCAGTATTTAGTCTTCCCTGTTTTTGACATTCAGTTATTACTGCCTAGTAAAACAAATCCAGCTCAATAAAACGGATGCTGGTACCGACCGGTGATTCCTGGACTTTTTGAACGCTCTGTTGCGCGCAGGGTTTAGATTTTACTTCCCTCGCATTGAACCTGAACTCCCTTAAGGCTTTTGAGGTGCCGACAGCGACACCGAACATGTTTGACGACGAAGAGTACTTTAAAAGTTATGACGCATTGGCTACTCGAATCGAGCCAGTCAGCGACGAAATTAACTGGCGCGGGACGCTAATCAACTTGGAGAAAACGATGCTTACTAGGCAACAGCTACAATGGGTTGCAGCTCGAATCCATGAGATATATGAGGTCGGGTATGGCAAACACTCCCCAAATGGGCTCTCCAATAATCGGTTAACTGAGATCGTGAATGCGGTTGATACCTCTCGCTACCGAATTGCAAAACCAAGACTCCTATGTCGGGTAGTAGTAGATGAGCTTGAAAGAGCACGGCAAGGGCACGCGGAGAAAGATACTGAACAAATCATTTCACAGGCCGCCAACCGACTTTCCGAGGAAGAAGAAGTGTGAACATCAATTCCGACAGGAGAGCAATTCGCAGCCTTAGAATTGGGGTTGTCCCATCAACCCACGTATTGGATCTGACCGTTGGTGCAGACTCGCTATCTAAGGCACTCGATCGGGAGATCGAGTCCTTTAAGTCTGGCCGGCAACGTTCCTGCGTTGTAAATGGGAAGTGGGGTACCGGAAAGTCAAACCTGCTGAGTTATGTGAGGGAATATTGCCTGAAACGCAATATCGCTGTCTCCTACATTAACTTGAATGGACGGTCCGCAGCTGTCAATCATCCACAGCGGTTTTATCATCGGCTCGTCGCAGACTTGCGACTACCTGGAATCAAAAGCAAAGGTATTGCAAGTCTACTTAATGCGATGACCACCTCGGAAGGCAAAGCAATAATCACCAAGTGGGGCGGAGCCAACGCATACCGCAGCGAGTTGGCACAGGCTTGTTTGGCTTATCTTAATCTTGACGGCCACCGCCAATGGGCGGTCCAGATTATTTTGGGAACCGACTTGTCGTGGGCAGATTACGCTTATAAAAAAGATAAAGCGATAAGGCGGATCGGTGATTTGGGAGATTTTTTGCGGCACCTAGGTTACGTCGGGTTGATGATCCAGTATGATGAGCTTGAGACTGTCGGGCAACTTTGGAGCGTGGTATCAAGGCAGAGTGCGTATAGGATGTTGCACACGCTAACAAATATGAAGAGCGTGTGGTCGATTTTTGCAACTACGGATCGACTCAGCCAACAGTTGAGTTTTGACGAGCGCTCCGGGAAGTTGCGGTGAAAAAATTCGGCGAACTCCCTCAGTCTTTTCATACGGCCCGTACGCATGATCCGTGTAGCTAAATCCCAATCGTCTTGAGAACAACTCACGACCGTGAAGTTCTCCGGATCGTAAAGCGGAATGCTCTGTGTAGTTAGTTGGAGACTAGGCGACGCAGAGTCGATGAGTTTCCCAGGATGAACGCGTGCCGTGAACGTGCGTGAACTAGTCTCGGGAAAGTCTTCCTTAAGCATTGTGAAAACCGCCGTCGACAGTTTTGCCTCTGGGAAGATTCGATTTGTCGGGTCATCCTTCTGCGGAAACGCTTCGATTCCGGTAAATGCGCCAACTTCAACTATCCGTCGCCGGATATCCGCCGCCTGATCATCGCCCAAGACAGCCATTGGTGTAATAAAACCAAAGCGTCCGCCATCTGTTAATGCGTCTAGAGCGCGACAGATGAATAGCTTGTAGAGATTGTTCTTTCCTCGTCGCGAGGGTTCGTAGGTGTTGTCGGTTCCTATGAACGCGCGAAGCGCACTCAGGTCTCTATGACTCTCCTTCTCAGACAGGACGTCATAGGGAGGGGTTGCCAATGCTTGCTTCGAAGCCAGGGGCGTTTCGACGCCCCACTTCGGCGAAAAAGACCTCAGGAAATTCCAGTTCCCAATGAAAGCACTCAACGTCAGGTCGTGAGGCGATCGTTCTTGTGTTTTGGAACCAAGTTTCCTTCCCGATCTTGCGAAACTCTTTTGCGGTGCTGACTAATCCGACGGCCTCTTGGTAATGCTCGGAAGTTAATTCGCTTTTCAAGTCTATTACATTCGCGGTCCAAAGATCGGCAAGCGCCCGAAATGGCTCCCGAGCTTTTTCGAAGACATCCAGGAGCTTTTGCTTCGCCTTTACCTGTTCTGTAGTGTCTGAAGAGGCATCTCGGATTGCGATTAGAGGGTTCAGCAAAGCATGAAGTTGATCTTCAAGTTGGGTGATAAACTCGCGACTGATCATTCCGAATTCGTTGTGTAGCAGACCAAGGTTCGCTACTTTCGCACCGATCAGACTATTGCCACGCCGCAAATGGTGATCGAGGAAGGTCAGGGGCCGATCTGCTGCGACAGTTTCTAGCCAAAGAGCTAGCTTCGCGAGTTCGACCGCCAAGGGGTTCATGTCGACCCCATAGAGACAATGCTCCACCACTTTGCGTTTCCAAAATGTAAGAGCGGATTCGTCCCCTTGAAGCTGATCACCTTCGTCATCTTGCGTGTAAGGGTTCGTTGCAATCTCTTCGGCTAAGTACTGGCAGGCGCGGAGCAGAAAGTGACCTGAACCCATCGCCGGATCAAGCACGCGCAATCTCAAGATACGATCGTCGAAGTCTGACCGAAGACGGTCCAGCTGTTTTACCAACTCCTCGCGTTCGACGCCGGTTGCCGTCTTAAGCAACACTTCCGAGTCGGCTATCTGTTTAGTTAGCTGACCTGATACTGAGGTGCAAAGAGGCCCTAGTGTGTTCTGACAATGTAGTCAACGATATGATCGGGTGTGTAGTAGCTGCCGGATGCACGACGTTCACCCTTGTCCGTCAGGAGATAGACCGACCCTGGGGGATATTTGATAGCCGTCACGTTGAAACCGGCCCTCGATCGCCTTGCTCAGAGGTTGGACCTTTTCTTCTGCGCGACCTTGAACCCTGCGACTAATCACAACCATCATTTCTGACGCGTGATGTGGCTGAAGTTCTAAAAGTCCTTCGTAGATTGAACCGAGGTGCTGAATAGAGAGATCATGATAGTCAACACGGGAGCGCCCCAGATGTGAATACAAAGGATCGAAAGCACGGCCGATTTCATCGATGATCTGCGACATATAGAAATCAGAGATTTCGTTCTTGTTCAGGAAAGGATGCGCCTCACCATCAAATAAACCGCCATTGTAGGCAGGTACCCCGTAGGCTTTATGGCCGCGATCTACCAGATCAAACAGCTCCATCAGATAAGCCCATTTCGTCGCTTCACTGCTGGAATACGCAGCCTCGCGCTTATATCTAATGTTATCGAGACGGGAGGCAACATCGTCGCGTAACCGTCCGAGTGAACGGTTATTTGTGTAAGTGCGATTGACCTTGTAAGGAAGTAGTTGACGGTCTTCTGCGTATATTATGAAAAGAAGCCGATACAAGAGTATGAAACTTTGCTCGCGTACATCTTGGAGATCGCGAGTTGGGTCAAGGCCGTTTGGCTGCCATGCGAGAAATCCTTCGATACAAAGACGCAAAGCCTCAAAAGCATTCTCTTTTAGCCTGTCGCCCACGCCTATTCGGTATTCGGTGCTGCCTTCGATGGCACGAATAATAAGTGAGCGTCTTTCATCCACTTCGAGATGGGCAACCGGGCTGAAGAACAGATAGAAGTACAGAAACTCATCGATTAAGTGCGACTGCTCTGTGAGGTTCGGGGAATCGATCCAAGCGTCCAAAACACTTGGTAGGTTAAACTCTAGGTAAGTCTCGAATCGTCTCTGCTGTAACCTGAGTTCCCGCGGAATCAATCTCCAGAGTTTTCCATTTGTAAGAATGCCATAGGATAAGTTGCTACTATTCAGATACCACTCTATTTGCTCGGGTGGATATTCGCGCTTGTTTTGGTTTTTAGTGGGACGGTCTAAGCGTATGTGCCAAGCCTTTGCATCCGCGACGACAGTCGCAAAGTTCCAAAAGCCCGGGGCTGCGCCCCCGCAAGGAAACCGCGAACTGTTCCGTCGCAGCCTCGTCAAGACGTATCGCAAGCTCAAGGAATATGAGCGGGCGCACCCCGAAGTGAAGATCCCTGGGACGGAAGAGCAATATGTCAAAACCTACCTGAACAATCACATCGCAAGCTATCAGGCAAAAGCTGCAATGGCGCTTGGGGCCGTCGGTGGCCCTGAGGCCAGGAGGGCACTGGAGGAGGCATCGCGCAAGCCGCTGCGAGACGACGTGCAGGCCGCGGTCAAGGCGTCTCTGGAGAAGATGAAGTAAGCCCGGAATCGTTGCGCGGGAACTGGACCAGATTACGAATCAACCACCACATCACCGGTTTTGAAAGTGTGCGTGGTGGCAGTCCCGGCGTTGTGCCCGCTAATCGCACCAGCAGGAAAAAAAGTCTTTTTACTCAATAGAGCCTGCCTATTTCGCCAAGCTTTGAAGCTTCAATAAATAGTCGCGATGCGCTTTTTGGAGCGACGTCAAATCACCGAGGTTGCGGTCGATCGCGGTCAGGTCTAATCCGGGGGTCCTGGTAGCACTTGCTGTTTCGCTGAAACATCTACGCAAGCCGCGAATTAACGCCGGATAGTCTTTATTGCTAATCTTCCGCCAACCGTAACCGCGAATAAACTCCCGCGATGCATTGCGCAACGAGCCGGAGCATCGCAGACGCGCCAGCGAGGGCACTTTCGTATAAAGCTCATTCTGCCAGCGAACATTCTGAAGGATATCGGCCGTGTCTCCCCTGGCAAGCTGAAGCATCGTCATGAAGGAATCTAGTTTGTTGAGCAAGGTGATATGGGCAACTGACGCTGCTGAAGCATCTTCATCTTTGATCGCTTTGCTCAGATACTGCATCGCTTCCAACGTGGCAAAGTTATCTTTAGCGTCCTGCGAGCGCAGCAGAAAGCGAACAGACTCTTCCGTGGACTGCAGGCGGGATCCCAGAAACTTCAAGTAGTCCTTTCTGGACACATCCTTGTCCTTTACGAGTTTCTCCACCACCTCAACGTCCTCACGGTGACCAACCTTGAACCCGGTCACGAGTCTGGTCACAACTGAACGATGACGTTCCAGATTGTCTCGGATGACCCGGCTCATCGAGGCCGGTTTGATCCCAAGGGCGAACCCATTCACTGCCGTCTTACCTACCAACTCGTGAAAATAGACGGCAAGAATCTCGCCCTCTTTGCCTGGCGGTGGCTTTAGCGTCAGACCAATCCAGCGGTTCTCTCCCGGCTGCATGTTTTCCAGCGTGAGCGTGTCGCCTGATTTGAATGCGGTGACGCGCCCGCCGACGACTTCGATCCGGGCGTCGCCCAGCCTCTTCGCGACGTCAGGGTCTGCGTCGTAGCGCAGCACCATGTTGCGCCGATAAGTGGCAGCATTATGCGCAATCGCATAAAAGGAGTAGCTTGCTCCGCCCTCGCCTGTTGCCGGCGTTGTCGAGAGGCCAAGATTGCGCTGGGCTTTATTGTTGTCATCTGTAATTTTTGAATTCGTTAAGGGAAAACCCGGCGCGAAACCAACCAGGCTTGGCGCGATGAAGGGGTCACCCGGCGCAGCTATTTCCACCGCGAGACAAAGATGTGTGGAAGAGACTGGGTTGAGGTGCCAGTGATAAGCAGTGGTGATTGTTGGCCCAAGATCGGCCGCATTAAAGGTAAGCGTGGGATCAGGATCGGGAAACGACACATCGGGATCCATTGATCCGGCGTCGGCATAGTTGCTGCCGGTTCCCAGTTTGGAAACCAAGAAATGCGCTGTGACAGTTCGTGGACCGGCTAAGAGCGAAGCGTTTCTTCTAATTCGCGTATAGGCCCAGTTGTCGCCGATGTTTCCTGCGCCATTTCCAGCGTCCTCGTTAGTCGGCTGATCGTTTACAAAAGGAAGCGGTGTCGTGCTTCGTTGGTTCCACACGTCGCTGGTTGTCCAGAACTGCGAGTGCGTCGACGGTTCAGCTCCGTCGTCACCGCTGGCTGCACTGTCGGTCCAGTCGCGAACATAGAAATCCGAAACCCGCACTGTCGACGAGAAGACGCTGATCTGCGCCACCGCAGGCAATCCGGGAGGCGACGTCGCTGAAGCCCAGGCAGCATAAAGCCTCCCCGCACCGCAGCCGCTACCGTTGTAGTCTCCGTACTTTGGGCGACCACCACCAGTGCTGCAAACGCCCGCGCCAGCGGGGCAACCGTCTGAGAAATCACACGGAGCATTGCTCACGCTGCAACGACCGGCGAGCTGGGGTTGCACAGAACAGCCTTCGGAATCGTTTGAATTACGTGGTGCCTGGGGCCATCCGGAAGCACATTGAGGGTCGGCATTCGTGGTGAGATTTAACTCGGGACCAGCTACCAGCACCCCTGCCTGCGGAGAAACACTCCCCACATAAAAATCAGTGAGATCATTGTTTCCGGCGGTGGCGGCGCGTCGATCGTACCAGGTGACGTATGCGTCTCCGTTCAACGTGCAAACCCACGGCATGAAACGACGACCGGCTACGGCGGAGTTGGCGGCTATAGAGTTTGGCCAAGTGGCGCCACCGTCCAGGGAATCTGTAACGATAATATTTTCGTTGCCCGCAGCAGTGTTTGAGGCAAAGGCCACATAGATATGATTTGCGTTAGTGTCATCTACTGCAACCGTGGGACTCGAAAGGATGTTGCCGCTATTGCAGCGATCAAGTCCGGGAACCGGACAAGGAACGGTAGTAAAGGCCGCCACGGTAACAGGAAAGCCAACCTGTTGGGCCAAACCCGCGCTACATGAGCTGAATTTATTCAGCATGATGTTAGCGCCGCTGCGATAGACCACATAGACCATCCCATCCGCAGCGGTAGTGATGCGTGGAAAATCGCCCGCCGCGTCGATGGCCGTGACCGCCGTCCAGTTTGCCGCGCTGTCCTGTGAACAAACGATCGAAGGAGAAACAAAACCTGAGCTGATGCTGCTACAGCTAGCCGGTGGAGTTCCTGACGGCGTGAAATTTCTCCAAACTGAATAGACTTGATCGCCTCCGCCGGGTGCTGCATTTACCCTGTCTGCCGCGATGTGTTCCTGGTCCGGAAAGCACAGGCCTGCGCCAGTTTGCGGACAGAGCACCGCGTGGTTGACGAAGGGAAAGGTCACGCCGTTGTCGGTGGAAGCGCTGATGCCTGTGGAACAGCCCGTGACTCCGCCCGCCGCGGCAGTACCGTTGGGAAATCCGATGAAGCCGTAATAGAACGACCCGCTCACACCGAAGGCGAGAGAAGGGTCGCCGTCTCTGGGAAATGGCGCCGGCGTTCCGCCTCTGAACGTGAAAGTTTCGCCTCGATCGGTTGAGTTTGAGAACCCGCTGTTAGCGCCGATTACGACATTTTGCCCATCATTGGAAACCGCAACCTCAAGCTCGCCCACTCCGGTTTGTACTGAAACCGGTGCGCCCGTCTCGATTGCGCCTTTTCGTCCGCGGCGCCCGGATGATTCCCGAATTTCAGTAGCCGGTGCGGGCGTCGACAACGGTCGAGGCAGACGTCGCAGCATGCGCAGGTCCTCTTCCGACTTTGCAGGATCGCCGCGTTGGACGAATGAAGTGGTTCGGCCGATGGAGAGCGCGTCGCTGGCGAGTTTCGGATCGGCCTCGATGTCAAGAATTGTTTCGAGACGCACAAGTAAATCACCTGCCGCTATCGCCGTCGTGACACGCAAGGATTCGATTTCGCGCGAATTGGGTTTCTGGGGTTTGCCTCGTTGCGGGAAGGGCGCGGTGTAACGCCGCTCGAGCGCAGGCCAGCCATGTATCTGCAAGAATTCAACCGGCGCCGCATACTCCGCCGCAATCTCACCGAGGCGGCGCACAGCTTCCGCGTGGTTTCGTCGTGGTTCCGAGTTGATCACCATTCGGGCCTGGGCAGCACCAGTGAAAGCTGCTCGCGCCGGCGCGACTAACTCGGTGGCATTCCGATAACGCTGTTTCGCTGGTGCTGACCAGTTTTGCGGGTGTGAAAGCGACACTCCTCGACTCACTTGAATTCTGCGATCTGAAGCACTAGGAGGCGTCGGTCTCGCCTGGGCCAACAGCGTCGGGTCAGCCTGAGCTTGCCCTGAATTTGGCGCCGGCCCGCTGAGCATAACGGTTAGGATTAGGACCAAAATCAGTGGGAAGATGATGCGGGCCTTAATTTGTGCGTTCATCTTTAAGGACTCCTGAGGAGGTCGGAGGTTAAAGGAAAGCGAGGAGGCTACGGGCGTTGCGACTGAAGAATATAACCGGCCCCTCACAGTGTCAATGTTGAATCGGATAGACTCGAGTTTGCACTCTACCCGCCAAACAGGATTTGACAAGCGAAAAGCGACCGACTAACGTGCAAACGACATCATTCTAGTGACACTGATATGAGTCATCGTCGTTACAACCTCTATTCTTATTATTACTGGGTTCTCTCGGAGGAGGGAGGCGGGGAAAGGCTGTTCGGCGTGAAATGATCTAAGCGAATAAGAACAGATTTTTTGAACCGGCCACTTTCCTTCCGAGCCAGAAGGAGGTGGCCGGTTCTTTCTTGGTTATCTATCTCATTTAGAGGGCGGGGTACTCAAATATGCCTGTGCGACAAGAAGAATCGTTATTAGACCACGCTGACATGCGCTTGGTTTCCTCAGACGCCACCGTAGCTCCTCCGGATCGAAATAGAATTGTTCAACTAGATCCTGACCACCCGGGCTTTCGCGACCAGGATTATCGCGCGCGCCGCAACCGCATCGCGCAAATCGCGCTCGGCTATCAATCGGGTCAACCCATTCCGGAAGCTCCGTATACACTTGAGGAGCACCAAGTTTGGCGCGAGGTTTGGGGAGTCTCTTCAACCAGCGCACCAGGCCCACGCCTGCGCAGAATATTTGGCATGCGTGAAACGGTTGGCTTTCGCGCCCGATCACATTCCGCAGTTACGCGAAGTAAACGAGAAGCTACAAGCAATCAGTGGCTTTCGCCTTGAGCCTGCTGCAGGTCTGGTTGAGCCACGAGTCTTTCTTGAGTCTCTCGCGTCCGGCACGTTTCTCTGCACTCAGTACATTCGTCACCATTCGACTCCGCTCTACACGCCGGCGCCGGATGTTGTGCATGAGATCGTCGGACACGCGGTGACTTGGCCAGCGAGCGGCTCGCCCAGCTCAATCGCTTGTTCGGAAAGGCTGTCAAACGCACGTCATCATCCGAGGCTTTGAACCGGCTGTCGCGTGTGTACTGGTTTACGATTGAGTTTGGCGTGCTCCGCGAAGATGGGGCTGTAAAGGCATACGGCACAGGCCTGTTGTCATCGGCGGGAGAATTGGAGTCGATCCATAAGGCTGAACTGCGGCCGCTCAATCTAGAAGCAGCGTCTCGTCAAGAGTACGACCCTACACACTATCAGCCCGTTTTATATTGCGCTGATTCGTTCGAGGCAATGTCCAACACACTTCGTGACTATCTGGTGGAATGGTAGCTGCGGGGATTGACCGATGGTGTCGCAGTTTGCCTCCTCTGAGTGGCTTTGCACAAAAGTCCTTTCGGCATCAGAACCGGGAGCCAGCACAAAGCCACGCGTTGAATGAGCAGTTGTTCAAGCATCGGCGCACCGTCGGTACCGAGATCCTTCTTTAGTATCTGCAGCCGCGTAGCTAATCCGCAGACTCGCTTCGCTTTGAACGCTCTCGAACTTATTCACCAAGTGTTGTATCGCGTGCCGTTGGACGAGATCTCTGTGGAGGCGCTATGCACATCAATGATGCCGTGCTTTCCTTTTAACAAAGTAGGATCCTCACCCACTACCATTTGCCAGTCAGTTCTTCCTGTTATCGGGTCGGGCAGACTAAAGGATCTGCCACTGCCTTTCGCCAGATCGTCCAAGGTTTGAGGCAGCTCCTTATTATTAACAGCGTAGTTTCGAATATCGGTCCGTATGGTGGCCAGGTTGCTCCGCAAGGCTTGCTCATCGGCTTGTCGGACCGCTCGTTCCCAGCTTCTCTGATCTACACAAGAAAATCCAAAAATGCCACCTATACAGATCGAAACAACAGTGATTGTTATGTAGGCCTCTTTAGCGCCAATGTACGGATGTTTCATGATTCGCTTACTCAATTGGTAAGAAACACATCCCATGCCCAACGACCAACTTGTGAATGATGGCTATCTTTTACCTTCGCACGATAGCGAAAATGGTTTCCGTACTGATCTGTATGCTTAGATTCTTTGTAGTCAAGCAGTAAAGACTCGAGGCCTAGTTCCGGCATTGTCTGTAATTCACTTGGTTCAGATATGCCATTGTGATTTGTGTCTTGCCATAAGCGTAATGATGAAAAGACAGCATCTGCCTGGGTTATCAATTCATCCTCGTTGCCCCCCTTCGCGAGCTTGTCATACTCAGCCAGAGCAACGAACCCATTTGGATTAACTGATGGTGTTTGAGGGGTGAAATTGCCAAACAACTCGCTTCCGTCATCGACCATTCCATTAGCGTTGCGATCGAGGATAAGGAAAGCGTCATCCGAAAGCTGAGTGGTCCACGCGAGATGTTCAGCAGAGCCATCATGATTGAGGTCAAAATCGACCCCTCCCGCAGCATCCGTGAGATCGAAACCGTTGCCATCAACGTCAATGATAATGGGTGAGTTCGGGTTACTGCATCGACAGGTGACGGGGTCTCTAGTACCTCCGCCTGGACAAGCAACAAACTCGCCACCATTGCAACCTTCATTCTCGGCAATTTCGTTACTCTCGTCATAGCAGGTGCCAAGTAAGGGGGCACCGCAAGAGGTATTCAAATGAATCGCTGAGGGAATGCACTGCCTTGCAAGAAAAGCGGGCTTAAACCACATCTGTGTTCGAAGGCGATAATCTAGCGAAGACGTGCAGTGCAAGGTGTCGTTAAAGCTAGCCGGCATGCACGTGACATTGCAGCCGGCAATGGGCGCAAATCGAAGAATCCCATTACCCACATTGTCCACTTCGACATACTGTGCATGAGAAATTCCAGTTCCGAGGAATGTTGAAGTATAAGAGGAATAGCGCATCCAGTGTAAGAAGAACACGTCCAGTGTTGACTCTGAACCTGGTACGTTCCCGAATCGCTCCAGTCCCATTGCAGGTTTGTTTCAGCCTCTACATAGGATGTACTTTGATACGAACTTGAGGTTGCAGTCCGACCACTTGGGCTTGTTACCGTTGTCACCACCCAATAGGTGTTGCCGTAGTAGTTGTTGTTGTCTTGCGTGACGCCACTTCCCACAATTCTTGTGTTGTTCGGATCAGAGTCATCTATCCATGCGTCTGAATATATGGCGCTTTGTCCGACGACGGTTGTTGTCGCAATTAAACAACCTATTAAGGCAAGAAATGCGATAACTCCGCTATTACAACCGAACAACGCCAAACAACGGCACTTCGTTCCAAAACTTCTGGTATTCATAATCATGGCGCGCCCCGATTAACCAAAAATGATTAGTTCCTTCAGTCAGAAAAATCGACGTGGCTGCTCTAACAAGATACTTACCTTGTGTCTCATGTAATTCATAACATAATGGCGCACTGCTTCTGCATTCTGGTTGCCAAGACGTTCCGGTAATTGGCGAACTTTTTCGTCTACTACGGCCATCTTTCGTTGATTTAGATCTTGGCCTTGACTCTCTGTAGACCAACTTTTCTTACCCACGGGTGACTTGAATGCAATCTGACTATGATCTACAGCGTTACAAGCTTCCACACACTCCTCAGCAACCTTCATCAACTCTTCCATGTCGACCGAACTTAATTCGTTGTGAACTAGATAAGCCTTTAACCTCTCTTTCTGCTAAGTAGTCCTCCGGCTGGCTATGAAATTGAAGAATAGTAAGTAAGCTGCATTTTCGGGGACTAACTCGGGTGTTACTGCTCCGTTTATAGGTTTACGGTTCGCAATTAATCCCGCGTTCGTCGAACCTTTTGCGCTACTGGGACCAACAGTGGGGATAGCTAGCAGGCCCTCCATACTTCCAACGTGCGATGGTGCGAGGATCGTAGTCATCGCACCACTCATCGAAAGGCCGAGAATGAGCCAAGCTTTGCGCATCTCTTAGCAGCTATGGGTTAGCTAAATTAGTCATTATTCGGATTTGATTGACAAGAAAGCTGAAGACGAAGTTCTTTGACAGCAATTCACATGCCTTCCGAAGCCCTGGCCAATAGGTGCGTAAAATCCCTTATTGGTGCGATTAGAACTTATTTGTTGTCTTAACGAAAAGACACTCGCTAACACTCTTGTAGACACTCCACTACATCCAATACCTAAGCAAGGCGGTTGTAGTGGTGCTTATCGAAACAAGCCTTGCAGCAGCACGACGCCGAGGTTTACAAACGGCTCAAACGTGATGGGTCGTCAGCGATGGAAACGCGGTATTACCTAATGACTCTGGCAAGAGATGAACCCTTAGCTTCTAATGAGGAGCCGATGGAGCGGGTGCGTCGTCGGATGATGAAAAACCGCCAAGCTAACGAGATAGCAATTGCCCAGGCACTGGAATTGAACCGAACGAGTGGCGCTCAATTTCAAGTGCGGCATCTTTGAGATCAGCAGCGACCCCACTTCGAAGCTAAATAGCTCTACAACGAGTAAACGAAAAACGGGCGGCCAGGCGTAGTCGATTTCTTCCGACGCGCAGTGTCATCATTCTGTTGAATTTTAAGTCCGTTGGAGACGGCGTCACCTAGTCTTACGAAACGATACGAACCAGTATTTACGCGCCTAGCGGTTGTCAAGGTATCGCTGCGGCTGGTTACGTATTAACACGTACCGCCACCATCTTAGCCCCATCTTCTTCTGCCCGCCCGCCGCGGATCTTGCTTTAGAGCGAAAGAATACCACTGCGTTATTCCTCGAAGTGTGACTCCGATCAATTTTGTTTCGGTGGCGGATCGGAATCTGAACGCGGATCACGATTTCGGTAATCTAGCTGCACCCAGTCGAATGCTGCTGTAATTAGCTTGACCCCAGATCCTTACCTAAAGCAAAGTCATTCCTCGATGGCAACTCAATCCTTTCAATGTGCACGATGTCAAACCGCTAATATAACCGGAGCGCAGTTTTGCTCTCAATGTGGTTCGCCGCTAACACAACAAGCTTCATCCTCCAGCCGTCCAAACAGAAAGACCTTATGGATTACCGTCGGTGTCATGGTCGCTCTCGTGGGTGGCTGCGGCTGGTTGGGGATCATAGTCAAGTTAACTGAGAGATCGCGGAATCCAGTTTCAACCTCCAAGGATCAAAGCGTTCCCAGCCCCAGTCCAGTGGCTTCGCCCACAGCAACACCTAAACCAACTCTTGCCGAACTTCAACAGCGCGCTCAACCCTTACTTAATCTTGAAAAAGAAGAGTACGTCTCGGACGACCTCAAGGCTTTCGACGCTGTCATGGGTCCACTGCGCGAAATTCAAAAAGGATGAAAAGGAATATGGCGCTGCGCAGGCTCTGCTAAAGAAGCTGATTGATAAATCTGCCAGAATTACAGCAGAGATTCTGGTCCTAGGGCCGAAGCCAAAAAATAGCGAGTGGGACGGACGTGTAGATCCAGTTGTGGATTACCTTCGAGACAATCTGAATGATTACGACAGCAGCGAGTTCGTAGAGTGGTCCCCGGTCGCCAAACTCGAAGTCAAAGGCGAACCCTACTGGGTTGTCCGACTGAAGCTACGCGCGAAGAATGCCTTTGGCGGTTACGTTCTCAAGAACACTTTTTACTTCATTCGTCAAAATAAGGTTGTCTCCGCTGAAGGGCTCTGAATGATGAAGATACATATTAAAGCCCCGTTGCTACTGATCCTCGCTATATTCATGAGCGGTCTGACTGTGCTGGCCCCGCCTAATGACGATCAAGTTTTACTCGTTATGGTTGGAGGAACAAATCTAAACGATTTCGATTGCGCACTGCGCAGTCACATGTACGTAGCGGCTTCTCACCCGCAACTGGTCTCATGTGATGTTGTTAGGTGTTGAGGCCAAAAAGCTAAGCTCATCGAGAGTTACGGAAGTTTCCCTTGAACCACTGCACGGATTCGTGTATCCCTGCTCCTTACAACGGCGTGCAGCATGGCATTCTTTCGCGATATATCGATCCCGAAGGATATCCCAACATTGCGGTTCTTAAATTCCGGTGAAAAGGAAAGAAGTCCACAAGGCGCTGCGCCGATTCAAGATGCAGCGAGCGGTTTTGGATGAGGTCGACCTGATTGTGGCCTTGGCGTTCGTTTGGGGTGTCGCGCGGAGGCTCATATTACTCTCCCCCATTACTCTCCCCCATCAATACTTGAAATCACCAAGATAAAAAAATGTTCCGCAAGCTCGGTTGTTTATTGCCGGTAATCGCAGACTTCTGGCAAACGCTTAGATTGCTGGGGGGTTCCAAAGATATTTGCCCTGCTTAGACCTCGGCGAAAAGAAAATTCAGTGCGTCCTGTTCCGCGTGATGCAAGAGTTTTTGTATTTATTCTAAAGATTCGTGGAAAGATTTTTGTTGACGGCGAATCGCTTAAATAATAAATTTGAGTTTCCTAACAGGTTCTCATATTAAAACCGTTTTCTGATCCTCGCTCGAATCGCAAAATAGAGTTTATCGGTTACACCCACTTGATGTTGTCGCAGCAGAGTAGCCGTCTCCACTGAAGCTTCACGCATTAGTTGTCTGGTTTGGAAGATAACTAAGAAAGGCCCTCATCATGTTTCGCCCACGGATCGCGTTGTCCTCCTTCTTGATTGGGCTTTTTGTCGCCTACTGCTTGGTTGCGACTAACATTCCTTTGACCGTTGCGCGCCGCAAGGTTCTATCGCGGCAGACTGGAGGCGCTCAGTCTTTATCTCAAGCGCCAGCGTTCAAAAGCAATGAGTTGCTGGTACGGTTTCGAGATGGCGTCACCCGTGAACACAAGGATACGCTAGCCGTTTCCTTCGGCTTGCGCAACGCGAAACAGTTGCGTGGGCACTCAGGCGTCGAGAAACTTCAGGTTGCTGATCCGAATCCGGAATTTGTGGCGTCGCAATTACGGCTACACCCAGACATTGTTTTCGCGGAACCAAATTACCTGATAACGAAAGATCAGGCGCCAACGGATCCCAGTTTCTCTAATCAATGGGCCTTGCGTAATACGGGCCAATACGGAGGGCAGTTTGGATCAGACACTAACGCAACGGCCGCATGGCAAACGACTACTGGATCGTCATCGGTGGTAGTCGCGGTCATTGACAGTGGCATAGATTTCGCCCATTCGGATTTATCAGATAATCAATGGACAAATGCAACACCCGGTTCCAACGAGGACCTGCATGGCTGGGACTTTGTAACCGATAGCAATGTGATTCTTGATGAGCAAGGGCATGGCACAGCAGTGGCAGGCATCATCGCCGCGAAAGGAAACAACGGCATCGGCATCTCGGGCGTCGCTTGGCAGGCGAGTCTGATGAGTTTGAGAGTACTCGACAGCACCGGATCCGGTGACGTTGGGGCGGCAGTTGAAGCTATCGACTATGCAGGTGACCATGGCGCGGCCGTCATTAACCTGTCATGGGGAACTCCTGCCGCGTCGGCCGCTTTAAAAGACGCGATTGAGCGGTCCATCCGCCGAGGTGTCATAGTTGTATGTTCCGCAGGGAATAATGGACAGGATGTAGACGCCGCGCCTTACTATCCCGCATCTTTTGGCCTAAAGGATTTGATTGCCGTCGCTGCCACTGACTCGTCCGATCAACTAGCAACTTGGTCTGACTTCGGTGGTCGAACTGTCGCCATTGCTGCGCCGGGCACTAACATTCTCACCACGCAGAAGGGTGGAGGCTATGGACTTGTTAATGGCACGTCCGCTTCCGCTCCGCTAGTCACGGGTGTTATCGCATTAATTAGATCAGCAAATCCGCTAATCAATTCGCACGTGGTTGTACGTGCAGTAACAGACAGCGCGCGACAGACTTCATCGCTGGCAGGCAAAGTGTCCTCTGGGGGGGTAGTTGACGCGGGCGCGGCGCTAAGCCGACTAAGAGGAAATCCCTATCTAACTGGCCAGGGTAATGGCAACGGCAATTCCGGTAACAACGGTAATGGCAACAATGGACAGGCCCATCAACCTTACGTGCCTCCTGCTTTGCGCCAAGATAACGAAGGCAGGCGGGGAAACAGACAAGATGGTTTGCGCGTTGACCCCCCGGCTGGCGTTAGCGGGTCGGGGCAGTCGAACCTTCCCAATCTTGAGGAATCACGGAAAGTCCGAACTTCTCCCAAGACCATAACATCTCTCCCCACTATCCACTCAAATCTGGTGTGCGCTGACTGTGATCTCGGTGACGGCGGCGCCGGCGGCAGCGATCCTTACTTTGCAACGGCCAGAACCAATCCCGCTAACGAGACTGGCGATCCGGGCGTGACCTTAGGCTCGCGCAACTTTAATTGGAGCTTGCCGATCGTAAACCTTAAAGGCCGGGCCGGTTTGAATGTGGCGCTAACACTCTATTACAACTCGCTGGTGTGGACTAAGCAGGGTAGCTCGATTCAATACAACGCTGACCACGGCACGCCCGCGCCCGGCTTCCAATTCGGCCTGCCCAGGTTACAAAGCCAATATTACGATTACGACGACGGGACGTACGCGTATCCACTGATCACGTCTTCCGGTGGACGCGTGCAGATGAAGCAAACTGGAACGTCGGGTGTCTATGAATCCAGCGACAGCACCTATACGCAACTGAGCTTTTCCGGATCTATTCCGATCGTCAAGACGACCGATGGAACCCAGTACTGGTTCGAAACGCAAGTCGGCAGTGAATGGCGCTGCACTCGGATTCAGGATCGAAATGGGAACTACATAAGCGCGACGTACAACACGAGCAACGGCCACATTCTTACAATCACAGATACCCTGGCGCGAGTGCTGAACTTTAATTATGACGGCAACGGTAATCTCTCGACCATCACCCAGACATGGAATGGTGTATCGCGGACATGGGCCACGTTTATTTACGGCACAGTGTACATGTCCTACTATTTTCCTGGACTATATCCTTATGGGTCCGTAAACGGTTCGTATGAAACAGTACTTTCTTACGTAGCCTTTGCCGAAAATACCTCTTACCACTTCGACTACAACTCCTATGGCCAGGTGTATCAAATCAGGCACAAGGCCCCCGATGGCCATGAGCTTGAACATACCTTTTACAACTTTGACCTTTCCCAGGGGCAAACCGACTGTCCGCGTTTCACAGACAAGCGCGAATACGCCCAGGACTGGAATAACAATCAGGAGGCGATCACTTATTACTCGGTCACCAATAACGCCAGCTGGACAACGCCTGAAACCGGCGCTGCGCAGTTAGGCACGCTGGCGCAACAGACCGCTCCCGATGGAACGATCTATAAAGAGTATTCCCATACATCCGGCTGGGACGCGGGCTTAACCCGCTTGACCGAAATATGGTCGGGAGGAGTGAGAAAGAAATATACGAGCACTGACTGGACACAAGACAATACAGCGCTGAGTTACCCGCAAAACCCGCGAGTAATAGAAACAAATATCTATGACGACGGTGGCAACCGGCGTCGCACTACAATCGAATACAATCAGGGTTTTAGTTTGCCAACGCACATCCGGGAGTACTCCGGAGCAAACGGCCAGACATTCCTTCGATTCACGGCAATCGGTTACAACGGTGACTCGGTCTATATTGATCGTCGAATCATCGGACTGCCTTATGAACGCTTAGTGTATGACGGTCCCACCGGCAACATAATGTCCCGGTCGATCTTCCTTTATGACTGGGCTGATCCATATTTTTCGTCTCAGACTCCGTCCACTAATTACAACTCAACCAATTATCCTTCGTCGTTCATCGTTGGCCGCGGCAATATGGTTGCCGTTTTTCGCTATGACTGCACGAATGGGACTACAGCTTATGATGGTAATCTGGCGATCTGGTCCGAGCGCTACGGCTATAACATGGCCGGCTCGATGATCTGGTCCCAGGATGCGGCCAACAATCGTACCAATATCAGTTATTCGGACGCGTTTTCAGATGGCAACAACAGCCGCAACACGCTCGCTTTTCCCACGCAGGTTACTGACCCGGATGGATATTCCTCAAGCGTTCAATACAATTATGATTTCGGCGCCGTAACGCGCACCCACCTGCCGACTAGTGGAACTGGAGTGGGAACAAATTATGTGGATGAGGTCAGGACCTATGATGCTTTTGGCCGAATTGATCGCGCCACGAATCAAACGAATAATGCCTACGCACGCTTCGTTTACGAGGCAAACGCCAACTATGTTCACACCTACCAAACCGTTATTGATCTGACGACTGCAAATGAATTTCACTCATGGCAGGTGTTCGATGGCGCAGGACGGGTACGTGCGGCTGCGGCGGACCATCCCGGTAGCGCCGGAGGCTACACCGGTCAACTCGCCACTTACGACAACATCGGACGCATAACGCAGCAAACAAATCCAACGGAAGTCAACGCCGACTGGATCCCTATCGGCGACGACGTTTACGTCTCAGCGACCCAAGGTGGCTGGCGCGCAACGCAGCAAACTTACGATTGGCAAGGCCGCCCCGTCTTGACAACGAACACAGACGGCACCCAACGCTTGATTACCTATGGCGGCTGCGGCTGTGCGGGTGGCGAAGTCGCGACCGTGCAGGATGAACATGGCCGCCAGCGTCGCCTGATGAAAGATACGTTGGGGAGGCTTGGGACGGTAGAAGAATTGAACTGGAGCGGCAGTGTCTATTCAACCACCAGTTACGCATACAACGTCCGCGATCAGATCACGCAGATCAACCAGGCCGGACAGATACGCAGCTTTGATTACGATGGGCACGCGCGGCTCTGGCATAAAATCACTCCTGAACAGGGAATGACTACGTACAGTTATAATGCGGATGACACGGCTGCGTCTGTGACTGATGCGCGCGGCGCGACCGCGACCTACAATTACAACGCGGAGCATCAAATAACTTCTATCAACTATGGAACACCGGCGGGTGTTGCTGCGACAGCCGCCGTTTACTTCGCCTATGACGCCGCCGGCCATCGCACTTCAATGACCGACGGCATGGGTTCAGTGAGTTACGGCTACAACAATCTGGGCCAGATGAGCTCAGAGACACGCAGCTTCAACGGTGTCGGCTCTTTTGGTTTGAGTTACAGCTACAATTTGGCAGGCGAGCTGGCTTCTATTACTAATCCATGGGGCTCAGTGGTGTCTTACAGCTATGACAAAGCAGGCCGCCTCAACGGCGTGGGAGGGTCGGGAGCGGTTAGTAATTCCTATTACGCGAGCTCAATTAACTATCGCGCGTTTGGCCCAATCAAAGGAATGAATTTTGGTGACGGTAAGTCGTTGTCGACGGCTTACGACGTGCGCATGCGGCCCACCACCTGGAACGTTTCGGGCGTGCTGGGTTACAACTACAATTACGATTATTTCAACGAGCATACCGGTCGCGTGACGTATGCGGGCAGCCTTAACGATGCGACGCTGGATCGCAGTTACGAATACGACAACGTAGGGCGGCTGGCTATCTCGCATTCGGGAGCTGAGGCGCGCGCGGCTGCTTACTCCGGCCAGTGGGGCACACTGGACGGTCCGTACTCGCAAGGTTACGACTACGATGTATTCGGCAACGTGACCCACAAGTACGGCTGGGGCGGCGAAGTGCAGGGCGGTGGCGCGGGGCAGTCGAGCGACATCTGGTACAGCCACACTAACAATCGGCGCAACGGCTTCAGCTATGATGCCAGCGGCAATCTCACTAACGACATTGGGCAGGCGTTTACTTACGATGCAACCGGCCAGCAGACCGCTTCCACTTACACGAACCTGCAAAACTATTATGACGGCGAAGGGCTGCGCGTGAAGCGTACGCAAGACGGATCGTATCCTGCGCTGTATCTGCGTTCGACTGTGCTGGGTGGTCAGATAGTGGCGGAGATTGATTATATAAACGGTTCGTGGCAGTGGCAGCGCGGCTATGTTTACCAGGGTTCGCAACTGCTGGCCGTGCAGCAGGCGGGCGCCGTCTACTGGATGCACGAAGACCCGGTAACGAAGTCAAAGCGGGTAACGGACGTCAATGGCAACATTGTCAGCACGGTTGAGCCGGATCCGTGGGGAGCGTACACAAACCGCTACAGCAACGGCTCGTTTCAGCCGCGCGAATTCACCAGCTATGAGCGCGACGCCAACCGTTCGGACGAAGCAATGTTCCGCCGCTACAATCGCTGGCACTCACGCTTTGACCAACCTGATCCTTACGACGGCAGCTATGAGTTAGGCGATCCACAAAGCTTCAATCGCTATGCTTACGTGCAAGGCGATCCGGTGAACTTTGTCGATCCCAGTGGGCTCGATGACGACTGTCCGGATTGTATTAACACACCTGGCGACGCCCCTATCATCAGGATCAACGCTGATGGACGCCGCTGGTCCAATGATCCGACTCTGGGAGCTATGCTTGCGGCTGTCACTGGTGGCGGAATCAATTGGGCTATACGTCTCAGGATCACAGAGGGTGAGGCCCGGCACGGCGGCGGCGGTGTAGAGCCGCAGGAATCCAGACCACAACCACTCGTTGTTACCGCCCAACAACTTGCGTGTGTGGCGAGTGTACTGGCGCGACATGGAGGACGCGAGCTTTTGAATCTCTTGAAGCAACAGGGCTTGACGGCTGCTGTGGGCGGGGCTGCCCTCGGAAGTCGGTTTCTTGTCTCACACGCTTTCGCTGGAAGAATAGCAGCCGGGACTCTTTCACAAATGGGCATCGAAGCTTACACTCGTGTTCATACACTAGGAACAGCAACGACTTGGATCACAGCCGGTGCCGTGGCGGTCGTTCATTGGTACCCAAAGCTGATAAAAGAGAATTTCAATAACAAGGTTGAGGGACTGCGGGCGCTGAAAAATTGTTTCGATTGAATGAGAGAATCACAAAGGTTTCGCTGCCCGGAGCATCAAAATATGAAGTGGATTGTAACCATTCTTTTAGCATCTCTTTTTTTTGGCGGTCTGGTTAGGCTGGTTTTGTTTTTCCGCGGTAGAACTGATCTGTTACCCGAGGCGGAAAGGAGGCTTGGGAGAAGTAGGTTGTTAGCGCTGGGAGTCTTTAATGGTGTTATCGCAGTGGTCGGTTTCTTATTGCTGTTCGAGAGGTCGTATGATGCTTTGAACGTACTGATGGGAGTCGCTCTCGTAAGTCTGGTTGTCGAAGTTACCTTTAGGAAAGGATCAATGATTTAGCATGTGTGATGAGGCAAACCGTCGACCCTCACAGTTTTACCCAAACGGCACAGGTGCCTCCGGTAGCACCTGTTGGCCGTGGACTACATCGAAACTTTTGGGATGAGTGTCGCGTTTGGGTCCGCCGCGCTATAGGGTAATCATCGGTAAGCATGAAATCGCGCAGACACACCTGATGGTTTATCAGTCCACGTGGACGCTCACCGACCCGCAAAGCTTCAATCGCTATGCATATGTCCAGAATGATCCGGTAAATTCGTCGATCCAAGCGGACTGGATACTGCGTACTATTGGATACCTCCTGAGCAACCGAATTGGGAGGCTCCCTGGGGACCATGGAATGATATGAGCCACCTCTTCGCGTGGCCTTATAGATTTATCAATGTGCGGCGTGGCAGGGGGCCCGCTGAACCGCAGGAACCGCAGAACCCCGCGACGGATATAGACAAGACCTACAGCCGCGAATTCGATTGCAACAGAAGCGCCAACGATCTCTTCCGAACTCTAAGACGTGACTTCTCCAAGTTCGCGAACTTTGCCGTCCCCTTAGCCGGAGGACTCGGTACTGCCGGTATTCACTTCGAGAAAGGCCCAATCACAGAAGGTAGAACGATCAATATCACGACCGGGATAATCTCGAATGTGGCTGTGCCAGGGACTTCAGTCTTACCCTCAGACACCCGCCCAATCTCGGTAACCGTACAGAATGCCAGTACGACCAGCTTTACGTTCCGACCAATCCCGGGCACGTGTTATATCCGGGAACAATATCGTTTGCAGCAAACGATGCGGGTCCCGGCAGGGTAGCCGCGTCGGTCAGCGCTAAAGGCAATTTTGCTGACCGAACATCGAGGCTTTTCTTCAACCAGCTTGGAGGAAAGGAATTCGAGAATGCCGTTTGGAAGAACTTTTTGGACAACCTTCAAAGGTCATGCGGAAGCCTGAAGTGATGACTGACACCACTGGCGAAGTGAATCTTACCGTTAGAAATGGGATGCCTAATGCATCACGTCGAAGGTATTTACTTGCGCATTTAGTAGTGCGCTTAGTTGTGATTATCAATATCGCTCACTTAGGCCTTAGTTTTTACCAACCATATTTCCGAGCTACGAACCGCCTGCTTCGAGGGACCGATGATTCTTGGTCAATGCTTTCCTTACTCATCTTGCCCATGTACTGCGCAATTGAGTCCTTCTGGATGCGACGCGCGGAACCCTCGCAGAGGAAAGCTCTGTTGATAGACTGGGCATTTGTGACTTTGTGGGTTGTGATCTGGATAGGATTCTTGTTCTATAGCTTTTGGAAATACGCTGGAAGCATTTGATTGACGCCGACAAATATCGGCCTTATTGCCGGCTTTGCTCGTACTGCATTACGAGCGCGGAGACGACTCTGACAATATGCTCCTGCTGCCGGCGCGGCAGGCGCGACACATCATCAAAAACTTTTCTTAGCTTGCCAGGCGGCCTACTGCTTCGTTGCACCGTCACGCGTCCGCCGTTCGTGTTCAGTAAGTCCACGATCCCGACGCCCAACACGTCGGCCATCTTGGGCAGCAGACTCCCGGCGGAGGTTATTATGTATTCGAATCTTCCCCCGTTACCGTGGCCGATTGGCGCCGGATCATGAATTTTCTAGCGGACGATCCCCTCAAAATACCACGCAACCATATACGTTTTGTTAATGAGGAGATCGGCTATGTGTTATGGGTTGGTTGTACGCTGTTACAACCGACGGCGGTCTTAATTGGTCGGTCTGGGATGCTTCTAAGGAAGCATCGCTCCTCACGAAACACCAATTATGACATGATTCGCATGGTAAACATTCTGCCTGACGGAACTGGCAACATGCTTCTCAATCTTACTGGAAACGAGAACTTGGGGCTCAAGACCCAAGATTACGGACGACACTGGAGTGCCGAATAAGAGGCAATTGAGTCAAAGCGGGTGATGGACGTTAATGGCAACATCGTCAGTTGGGTTGAACCGGATCCGTGGGGAGCGTACACGAACCGTTACAGCAATGGCTCATTCCAGCCGCGTGAGTTCACCAGCTATGAGCGCGACGCCAACCGTTCGGACGAAGCAATGTTCCGCCGCTACAATCGGTGGCACTCCCGCTTTGACCAGCCCGACCCTTACGATGGCAGTTATTCGCTGACTGATCCGCAAAGCTTCAATCGGTATGCATACACGCAAAATGATCCGGTTAACTTTACCGATCCAAGTGGGTTGTTAAACTGGCCGCTCCCAATGGGTCCTCCGCCGTCGACTGTCACAATTCCGATTTCATTTGACTCCCCGATCAGCAACTTACCTCCTGGTATGATGGCCAGCCTCATTGGAAGCGGCATGCGCCGCCCCAATCCCATAAATGATGCCGGGCCTCCTGAGACTACGCAGAACCCGACACCCGCGCCGACCTCCCAAGATAGGCTGCCTTTTAATAGCTGCGAGCAATTTGTTAACTGGCTCTCGGATCTTGCTACCGGAGTGTTAATTCAAGCTCACCTTTCAGGTGCCCCTCATAACTCCACCGCGAAATCATTTGGGGCTAGTCTAATTAATATTGCCTATTTCGGTTATGAAAGCCATATTCATAATGGCGACGCGGGATTCAAATCGGAGCTAGTCGATGCCGGCAAAGGCTCGCCCGAGGGTAGACAGGGATCAGGAGTATACGGTCATATTTTCTTTGGAGCCGGCGCGACGTTGTACGGCAGAGCTGACCCAGTGGGCTGGGCAGCATATCATGCCAACAGGCTGAAGGATTGGGCCCAGGGAAATTCTCAGTATTCCTCGGAACGTGCAGGCAACATTGCTGGCAAAGCTGTGGGAAATTATCTTTGGGATTACCTACGAGGTAAGGGTTCGCAGGCTGACTTGAGTAACCAGTTGAAAGGAATACTTTGCAATTAAGATGACATCGCAATTGATTAACATGAATTTTCCAACGCGGACCCATCGTATTCGTTCCCGGCCGTGGGTGATCGCCGTGATTGGTTGCTGCATTTTGGGTTTAATCGTAGCTGCCTATTACGGCCTTCAAGGGAGAACGAGCGTCTTCTTTACAACCAGCTCTCCCAGTGGCACATACTCGGTAACTTTGAAAGGAGATAAAGGGCGGACACTCCTTGTACCTCACGAAGTTAGAGCTGACGTGTTGAAATCCGGAAGACCATTCGTATCTGATATCTTCATGCATTCTTCGCACAATGCTTTTGACCTTTCCTTTGAATCTGGGTTCCCAAATGCCAGGTGGTTAAGTGATAACACCCTGGAGTTTTATCGACGAGAGTATTTCGAAGAGGGTTCCGATTCCCTGATAATCCAAAATAGCAGCAACAGAGCTGTGAAGTTTATGCGGATCCAAGCTCTTAACAAGTTTCTAGTTTTTGATATCCAACCAGGATCTTCAATTTCTCTTCAGATACCAGCTGCGCGCGGAGATTCTCAATGGATCGCCCTCGAGGGGGCCTTCATTGACAATGAGGGGATTGATTTCTATCAGAGAAGTTTCGACCGCCGTTCAACTCAGCGCGTTCGTCATGATTATCGGATTCGAATTACGCCTTCAGTCATCCAGATCGAGGAATAGTCGATACTACTTTCTCACTACGCTTACGTGGGTTCTTTCTGTTTCTTAGGCACATGCAGAGGAGCAGTTGATTCCGCAGCGCACTAGTTCGTAGGAAGACACTTGCCCGACATTTTATTTGAGAAAGGAGTTGATCTTATGAAACCGGCATTCAGAAGGCCTTACTTGATTGTTTCCCAATAGCGCTTTCTTTCGTTCGTAAGAATTTCAGATTAGGACACTACCCGTCGACAAATTCTTATTGCATTAATTTTGTTTCTCTGATATTAAGGCGCCAGCGGGATACTCACAACCAGCGGGGTTACACCTTACGCTCAATCTCTCAACAACAACTCGGTCGGTCCCGCCATTAGGAGCTACGCGCACCCCGCCTAATTAGGAGGATCTATGGCAGAGAAAAAAACCACGGCAACGGTCACGCAAGTTAAAGAAATCGATGCGATTAAGAATCGGTTTGATGGAAAGAAAGCAGACGTATTTATCAATACGGGACGGCTCGGAGGCAAAGTTTTTCTGGTTAAGGTTGCCAGTGCCTCGGGTCGGCCGACCCTGATCGCGATTCACCTCTAAGATCGTCTTTTCCCTTTTTTTGATTAAGGTTGGGGGGCACTCTATCTCGCCAGGATGCCCCACCCACCACTGTCTTCTATTGGACATTCCTACACCAATGAACACAAGACAATACAGTATTCCTCAGCGTCCCCGTCTCATTGCTGACATTCGCGATGATGAAGCCGGAGTGGTCGTCAGCAGCGGACAGTTTGAGATTACTTCAGGCAATTTTTCCCCGACGGAATTGGCTCGAATTCTCCGTCGTTTTAACGGACAGACCAGCATCGATGAGATTCTCCAATCAGAGTCTTCACTTTCGCTGCCGGATGTGTCGGCGCTGGTCGAGTCCCTTGACCAAGCCGGCTTGATTGATGATGCGCTACCCGTGTTAGGAAGACGAGGTAGCGAAGTAATTCTAGAGATTGAAGAGTTGGTTGAGGAATATTGCGACACTACGATCTATGAAAATGGCTTTTGGCGGTTATGCCTGAACGCTCGTATGCCCGGAGATCTTCCCGAGAGGCTCGCGATTGGTATGGTGATCGAAAATTGGCATTTCTTGTTTCGCGAGAGCTATTTTGACGCTCCCGTTTTATCATACGTTCCAAACACCCAAGTCCGTCTCCTTCTGAACCAGTTCTTTTCAGAAGAGTATGGCCATGATGAAATCCTGTTGAAGTCACTGAATTCCGTTGGCATTACTCGTGAAGACATGGCTGACGCCATCCCGCTGCCGGAGACGATGGGATTGTGTAATGCCCTTTCCTACTGGGCACATAATGATCCATTGTTCTTCTTCACGACACTAGGTCTTTTGGAAGGACAGGGGATGAAGAAGGATAGTTTTATTGAAGCATGCGAGCGATGTGCCCTGTCGGAAGATTTCGTCACGCCTCTTCGAACTCACGCCAATATCAACATCGGGGCCGCACATGGAAACCTGACACGCGCCATTTTTAAAGAAATCTCGTCGATGGATGAGGAAACAGTTTCTCGCTTGAAACGCCAAATCCCACTCTTTGTCGAGTTGTATGACAATTTCTATACCGGGGTGTTTCGCTACTACACCAGTGAAGCCCCATTGCTTCGTCGAGTGTCGGAGTTATGAATAGGGACGACGATGAAACAAACTTTACCAGGACCCGCTAAACCAAAGTTTCGTGACGCTGTTGGCACTTCGGTCCGTGTCAATGAAGTAGAACTTTCCTTGGGCGCCCATCGCTGCTCTTTCGAGTTTTCGGAAACTGAGCGCGACGCCGTAAACCGTCTTATATCTGATCTTGAATTCGGTGGATTTACACCAGATGACCTTGCTGAACGCTCACCTGAAATTGCAGAGCAGATTCCCAGCCTACTGATCGATTTCGATCGCTTGCGGCTACTGGTTGAGTCGGATGCCGAAGCAGCCAATGCCACGTCGACCGGCGTGCAGCTTTATAGGGAGGTGCGACGCGTCGCCGATCGTGTAATACGTCGCGTTGCAAAATCGTCGTTCTATAATGCGCTATTGAATGGGCAAGCGACGCGCCAGCAACTTATCGGTTACGCGTTGGAGTATTATTGGATCGTTCAGGCAGCACCAGGACTCATTGCGCCGGCCTTGGCTACGGCGCGGACCTCCAAAGAAAGATCTCTGCTTCAGGATTTTTTGAAATCAGAACTCGGGCACGATAGGTTCCTGCGCACCTCTCTCGAAAGCGTCGGTTTGATCGCCGGCGAAGTGGAAAATCACCAACCGTTGCCGGCAACGTTCTGCCTTGGCGCTTCGCTTGGGGTTTATGCTCGCCAACACCCACTTTCCTTCAAGGCTTGTTTGTTTTTGTTTGAAGAAGCCAGACCAGAATTCGTGGACGCCTTCGATGACCGTTGTCGCGCACTCGACTTGCCAGTGGCTTTCTATGCTCCCTTGCGCCAACATGCGGACATTAATACTGATTACAACCACGAAGACATCTCACGGTCACTTATGGAACTGGAGAACTCCCTCGATCTTGAAACTTGCACTGTAGTTAGGCGCCATGTCGCGTTGTTGATTGAAACGATGATTCAACAGGAAGAGCAGATTCTTTCTTATTACGGTAGGCAGTCTGCGCAATTGCCCAGGCTGTTCAATTGACTCTATGGACCTCTGGACTTTTCAACGCTATAAACGGCCCCGCCTGTGCGTGGACGCTATCGATTGCGACGAATCTGAGCGCATAGTAACTTTGCGAGCAGGTCCGCATCAGTACCTACTCGCATTTGACGACCCAAGCGCAGCCTTGGAGATCGCTGCTGAATTATCCACGCTGCGGGATAGCCACGCGCCATTATGGTCCACTCTAAAGGAGAGCCCGTCGGATACGGGTTGGTACGAGTTGGTAAGTTTTCTCGATACCCGGTCTTTGATTGGGGAAACGAACGGCCATGTTAAGGGCCTCGCTGAGCAGGCAAAGATAATTCAAGATTGTATTGACGAGACTGTTGCTATCAAAATAGATGAACTTTCGACCAACAGACGCTCAATAGCTGCTGCTAATGCAGTTTCGCTGCGCGAAGTCCTGAGAAATGGATGTATTCCGCGTGGAAACTATCTTGGCAGACCCGATCCTTTCAATCCAGAGGAAGAGCCTAACTTCTATCTGGCGCTCCTCACAGTTGAATTTGAGTATTTCCGCCGGTCCTGCCTACTGACCCTTGCTGCTGCTGACAAACTGCTTGCTCGGATTGCCGGACACAATGATGATCGGATAGACATCAGCCGGGATCCTGAATTCTCGGAAGTAAGTGGCGTTTTCGACCTGCGGGATCTCCAGTGCCACTTATGGTTGGTCGCCCACTGCGTGGCGCTCAGTACTTGTGATGAGGCCGAAAGGTTTGAGACCGCACCAATTCCGGAGTTGGCTTTATCCTCAGGTCTAGAGTTCATGCGCCAAACCGAAGTCCTGACTAGAAGCACCTTGGCAATGTGGGGAGCCAATAGATATGTTACGTCGCTCGAGCAGTTAACTGATTCTGGTTCCCCGTTAATCGCAGGACCTTACATCGAACAGTACCACGTTACCAGACGCTTTGTAGAAATTGTCTCCCCGCTATTGAGTAAGCGCCTATCTATTCCGCTGCGAAACATGATGTTTCGTTATTTTGGCGAAGAATTTGGACACGAGGCTCTTGAAAGCGCAACCTGTGAGGCGCTGGGTGTAACCAAGCGCGCGCTTGACACGATGGTTCCGCTGCCGCTTCATTTTGCTTTTGTAGATGCACTCACAACGATGGCAGATCTCGATCCCGTCACGTCCTTCGCGGCAATCATGGTTATCGAGGGCGTCTTTGGCGAGCCACCAAAATTGTCGTTGCGATTGCAATCGGTTGGAGAGGTGAGTCCAGCGTTTCGCCAAGTCTCAAAGGAACATGACGAACTGAACGAGACACTGAATCATAATAGTATTTCGCGGGATTGTTTTGAGAATATCTCAACAGTAAATGAGGTACGACAAGCCCAAACCATGCGTAGAGTACTTTTCCTTCTGGAACTCAATCATAGAGCTTGGGACGACATCGCCACGTTCTACGGCGGGCAGCAAACACTCATGTTACAAGGTCCTTTCGGACACCCGCTGAATCCCGGGTTATGAGATTTGGGGCGCTGCTTTTTGCATCCAGTAGAGATTTCGTACGAAGCCTCTCCGACTTTTCCTCGGTAACCGCAGCGCATTGCCGGCCACTATTATTTTACAACATTGAAATAGGGGTTCCGTAGCGAAGGATTCGATACCCCCTATTCCGAACACCAAACGCCAAATCGGCTTAGAGATGAATGGCAATCAAGGTTGGTTTGCCACTAGCATCAGCTACCCTAACTAGGAAATGCTTGCCACCAAGTTTGTTCGTGTTGATGTAGAGGTCTGCCTTCTTACCATCGAACGTAAAGTTCTTGAGATCAACCTCTTTGATCGGTTCGACCGAATTTTGAGCGTAACTTTTTTCTTTTTCAGACATTTGAATGGTCCTTTCTGAGCGGCGGGGTGTACAGGCTTTTGAGTAGGCGTGTGAGAGGGCCGCCGAGTGTGGATTTTGATTTTACTCTCGCCACCCCGTATATCAGAAACCAAACTTGAAAGCAAGAAGTGTAAGGTGAAATGGGGATGAAAGACTAGCTGCAGGTTCGTTGTTCAGGTTTAGAAATGACACAATTCGAAAAGATCTTCATCGGCGGGGAATGGACGAATTCTGCCGGCACCGAAGTACTTCGACTAACGTCACCGCATGACGGGAGAGCGGTGGGCGAATGCCCATCTGCTTCGCAAGAAGACATTGGCCGCGCTGTCATGGCGGCCCGACAGTCGTTTGATCAAGGTCCCTGGCGACAGATGCAACCCGAGGAACGGCACCAAGTGATCGCTCGCTTTGCAACGCTCCATGATGGGCTGTCCGACGAATTCGCGCAGTTCATAACGGCTGAAAATGGCTCGCCTCTGTGGTTCACACGCACAGTTCAAGCGTGCATCGCTCTGCAGAATGAGGCCTACCTTAAGGTTGCGGCGGAGTATCCGTGGCAGTTGGAGCAGAATGCAATACCCGCCGGAAGAACACTCTGGCGACGTGAACCCGTCGGCGTGGTTGCGGCAATCATTCCGTGGAACGCGCCTCATCAATCCGCACTTGTGAAGATCATTCCGGCCCTGCTGGCTGGGTGTTCGGTGGTGCTGAAACTGGCACCCGAAACAGCATTGGACGGGCAGTTCCTGGGTGATCTCTTTATGGAAGCGGGACTCCCCGCCGGTGTGCTCAGTATTCTCGCCGCATCTCGCGAAGTGAGCGAGGATTTGGTCACGCATCCGGGGGTCGACAAGATCGCGTTTACCGGATCCACACTAGTGGGCCAGCGAATCGCTGCACTCGCGGGCGGGCAACTCAAGCGAGTCAGTCTCGAACTGGGTGGTAAATCCGCTGCAATCGTCCTGGAGGATGCGGACATCGAAAGCACCGCTTTCACGATGTGTTACGCGAGCCTTGCCAATAGTGGACAGTCCTGCACCGCACAGAGTCGAATATTAGTTCCGCGCAATCATGAGCAATTATTTATTGATTCATTCTGCACGATAGTAAATGGCATGGCTGTTGGCGACCCGTCCGATCCAGAGACGTTTGTTGGGCCTCTTATCTCCGAACGGCAGCGCGCGCGCGTCGCGGATTCTATTGATCTTGGTATCAAGGAAGGCGCGCGAATAGCTATCGGAGGGCCGGGCCGACCAGAAAGACTAGCGCAAGGAAACTACGTGCGGCCAACTGTGTTCGCTGGTGTATCCAATAATATGAGGATTGCGCGCGGCGAAATCTTTGGACCCGTCGTCTGCATTATTGCTTATGACGATCTGACAGAGGCAATAGAGATTGCCAACGATTCTTCCTATGGGCTTGCGGGGTCGGTATGGACTAATGATACGGCGACTGGGTTGGATGTGGCGCGGCGGATTCGCACCGGAGTGGTCTCGATCAACGGGGCTGGGCCTGACTTCCTGGCACCCTTTGGTGGTTTCAAACTGAGCGGACTGGGCCGCGAGTTCGGTGCTGAGGGGTTAGGAGAATATATTGAGCACCAGGCGATCTCTCTCCACGGTTAGCCCCAATCGCGACTCTGACGGAAGGGGATTCTTCACTCAAAAATGCCAGCCGTGAGCTATGCGATCTGTTTTTGCGAACTTAGCGGTCAAGTGTAATTACACCTTGTAGCTCCCAACTTCGGATATATATCGTTCGAGTTCTGAGCAACGTCAACACCAGGCGCAAGTCTCTTCTTTCCTTCTCCATCTTGGAAAAGATCTGTGTGCCTGCATGTGTGCCAACATAAACATCACGAATAAAACTTGTTGCTTTCTAATGAACCTAAATCTCATTAGCGCTAACTGAATTGCGACTACAAAACTGGATTCCAGAAACGGCTTGACTGACTTCACAGAGCAGCGGGATCTTTTTGTGCCCAAGCAATGCAAAACCGGGAACGGCCTTGTGCGGAGTTGCTAGCACGTAATTCTTAAATGAGGAAAAAACCGGGGATTTCATATCTGTCACTAACGTTCCTCCTGTGCAGGATGTGAGCACAATAAGAAAGTGAATGAATACGGATACATGTTTTCATGAGAGCACTGGGCAAAGTCAATATATGGTCATGGACGGTCGAGAACTTCCTGCGAAATTTGACGATGCTTCAAATCAGATCGCTCTTAAAAGCTTTTATGCGTTGAAGCCTGGTATCGTGTATCAGAATAACGAAGGTGATCGAATATTTGTCCTCGGAGACTATGATCGTCAGTCTCCATGCTTCCGATTGAGTCACCGGTACATCAAAGTCCCATTCGAAGAAGTAGTATAGAGGACGAGACGCACATACCACATCAGTCAGACATGATCAGGGTTGCGGGAGTGTCATGCCCTGGTAGGAAGTGCCTCCGATTGTAAAGTTGTTCACCCTCTGTTTTGCAACCGCGTTGCTTTCAGCGTTGATGAGCAATACGGCTGCGGTGACGATGCTGATTCCGCTCGCGGCCAGCATCGATCCCGCTCCCTCGACGGCAATCTTGATCGCCATTGCCACATCTCTTGGAATCTCGTTTGCGATGAGCACGCCGCCGAATGCGATGGTCTATGGCGAGGGCGGAATCACATCCTCAGATTTGGCGATTCCGGGATTTATCTTAATGATTATCGGTGCCGCAGTCGTTAGCCTAACCCGGCCATTCGTTCTCAATCTTGTGGGTATACCTTGAATCCATCTAGGTAGTTAGTATCGATCTTGAATAATGCGGGCATGATAGTTTCAACTGAGATTCGCGAAGGTGATCCTTAAGCGAGTCCTGGTCGAAGTGGCTGAAGAGTGGGGAGTCGATTGCATCGTCGTCGGCTCGACTGGGTTCAGCAATCGGTTGGAACGGTTCGTTCTTAGTAGCGTCTCCGCTGCCGTTGTAGCTCGTACGCATTGTTCAGTGGAAGTAGCCCGAAAGAGTCCGCCGATAAGGCTCTCCTGTGGGTCACTTAGTGTTTACATCAGCAGAACTTCATTTACTGAGGGGGGAGTAATTGCTTACTCGTTGCTGCCAACTAATACAAAACCCGACCAGTAAAAAGGATGAATCCTGGCCGGCCGCATCAATTACGAGCATCATCTCGTGTAGAATTATATGTGAGAGTTATGACGACAAAGGAAACGCCGTCGTCTATGAGTACGCTGAAGAGAACCATGGGAATGTGGATCGCTCGCAAGTGAATGAGTGTAATTCCCCTTTAGAAGCAATCCGAGCCAAGCCCTCGGAGAGGATTGTCGTTAAGAAACAACCATGACTGAAACTCCCGAGGATGGGTGACAGAATAGACCTTGTCGGGTTGTATTTCAAGGACATTTGGGAGTTCACTCCCATGGTCGGTCAAAGACGTAAACGCTTTGTTTTAGTCAGTTGATAAAACAAGGAGATCTGTTTCTACTTGACCTTTTCTACCACCCTTTACCATCCGTTACTGCTTCTTACTGTTCGGTGCTGTTTGTTCTGGACACAGAGTAGACACGCCCGAATTCGGGTGAGAGCCGGCGAGTCCTTGTAAATTATTGATGATAAAGAGAAAGTTGGTAGCGGGGGGCGGGATCGAACCGCCGACCTTGGGGTTATGAATCACCATCCCGGCAAAAACATAAGTCTTTGCCTTTTCTAAGGTTGCAGCCACCAAGAGTTTTCAGACATTTCCCATTCGTTCCTGTTCTTTGCGGTTCGTTAGACGTTACTTGCTGTCATTTCTGGACACAAATTGGACACGCTGAGAAATGCCGTCAGGGGATTCTCCGCGCTCCTAATCTCTAATCTATCCTGCCTTCTTTGTATCGTCATTTAATTATTATTGCCGACTAACACAAACCCCGCCCAATAAAACGGATGCCGGTAACGGTCGTCTTTCATTAGTCGCGTCGTCGCCTCTTGCAGCGACTGTGCCTTCTTTCCCTGAGTGCTTGGTCCTGATTGCAGAGCTGAATAAAAGTTCGCCATTAACTGAGTCGTACTTGCGGAGTTGACTTTCCATTGGCTAACAAGCATCGAGCGCGCACCGGCAACGAAGAAAGCCCAGGTCGTACCCATCACTCCTTCACCCGGACTGATTCTGCCGTTCGCAGTTTCGCAAGCAGATAGCACGGCAAGGTCAGCGTTGAGCTTCATATTCATGATCTCTCTAGCTTCGAGTAACCCGTCATTTTCGGAATCCGCCTCGGTTTTCGTAAGCAGCAAGTGGGAATAAAGGGGCTGCCTGTTATCAATCACACCGTGGGTAGCGAGATGAATGGTCGCGTAGTTCCAGGCCAAAGCCTTGAAGGACTTTTCGCTTGCCTCTCGTCCGATCAAGACTTTATTACCTGATGGTCCGAAGGTCTTCGCTATAAAGGTCTTCGCTATAGAGGACACTTCTGTTTCTGCTTCAGGGAGGGGGCAGAGTTCTTCTTTGCGCTGGTCATCTTTACCAATGACTGGATTTCCAAAAGCAATCAGCGAAGCGTCTTGCTTCTTCCCTTCAACGCGATCTTTCGTCATCTCACGAAGCACAGTCAGCGAAGGTGCGTAGTAAAGTGAATAGTCTTCGATCAGGTAATGATTGGTCTCCGTCATAATCGCTTGGAATGGGAGATTCCACAGGAAACCATCGGGGACAATGCAGATATTTCGAATACCGCGAAGTTGCTGCGCGGCAGGTTCAATCAGCGTTCCGTAGAGTTCACGCGCGACACCTGCAAAATCGGGATGCCTATCAGCAAGCCGCTGATGAAAAAGGTTAACCTTACGGGCTAGCTCGTCAGGCCTCAGCCTGACGGGATATGCCTTCAATTCGAACCCCTCACCTGCCTGTTTCCTGGTAACGACAAAGAGATAGATCTGTTCTTTGGTGACTACATATTCCAAGTAACCAGAGTCCTTATCCAGCGTAAGACGGTCAAGGTCTGTAGTAGTCAGCGCCATCGTCTGCCCTGTGCGGACTCTTAAATCTGGATGGGCGATGTAGAGAGCATCTTGAAATGATTGATATTCAAGTCGAGCACTGTCTAACCGACTGTAGAGAGTTTCCAATGAAGAAGCATCAGCGGTGTTGCCAGCCTTGACTCGGTCGTTGATTACAGAGATTTCGCGATTGAGACGTTGAGTTTCTGCTTTTTCAGCCGGGGTCAAAACATTCACAAGATCAGATTTGCCGCTACTCAACACATCTAGCAGAACGCGGCCTTTCGCTCGTTCGGCGAACAAAAGCGCGTCTAGAGGTTTGTCTTGCTGGATGAAGAGATCAACCAGCCCATGGTAGGCGACAATCTTGTTCTCCAGGAAGAGTTGTGACTCGACTTCATTGCCGGCGATCTGCGCACGCATTCTTTCGAGTTGCTCTACTGCCTGCTTTAGAGTCTTTGTAGCCAGATCAGTTTTCTTTTGCGCCGCATAGGATTCGCCGAGGGTCGTCGTCGCAAGGTACACGAGTTTTGGCGAATGTACTGCACGAGATAATTCAAGCGCGTTTTCGGCGAGGACGGCAGACACTTTATAGTTCGCCATTCCGTAGTAGGTCTGTGATGTGCGCCAAATGATTTCTGCCTGACGAGTCTTGTCCTTCATGTCTTTTGCCAGGGCAAGACTTTGATTTAAGACTTCTAAGGCTCCGGTAAAGTCTTTCTTTGCGGTCAACACAACGCCTATACCTTCGCCGGCAGCAATCTGACCGTCGATAAGTTGCGTCGCTTTGGCTGCCTGTGCGCTGTTTTGAAAATGTTTCAACGCATCGTCATAGTCACCTTTACGTTGCGCTGTAACGCCAAGATTTAACAGCACGCGGGTAACTTCTCTTTGATTGCCCTCCCTGCGATAGATTTCGAGGCTTTGATCAAATTGCTGCTTTGCTTGCGGATAATCTTCTTGTTCCAGGTAAAGAAATCCGATGCTGTTTAGTAGGCTAGCTAAGGTGTTCGGCTCTCGCAGTATCTTGGCCAGTTCCAGAGCCTTGTTCAGGTACGAGAGTCCGTTTGCATAGTCACCGGCAGTTGTATATACCCTGCCCAAGCTTGCCAGATCATTCGCCAGATAAGGACCGCCAAGATTTAATTTCTGATGGAGAGCGAGCGATTCTTGGAATCTCTCAATGGCGTGAGTGTAATCGCCGTCGCGCGAATCAATTTCCGCGAGAGTGGTCAGGGCTCGCGCCCTGCCAACATCATCCGGCCATGCACCTGAAGGAACAGTGGACGCCTTCGCCTTGTCTGCTAACTCAAGGACCTGGTAGGAACAATCCTTGGCTTTATTATAGTCCTCCACAATGAAGTACAGGGCGCCAAGGTCAGCTAGAACATAAATCAGGTCGCGGGTTAAGCCTGCCTGCTCAAACTGTTCTCGACTCTTCTCATATGACGAAATAGCATTCGAATATTGATTGAGACCGGAATATGCGATTCCAATGTTGTAATAGCTTATTGCTAACAGTTTTTTGTCTTGTAGCCTTCCCGCAACAACGATGGCAGTCTCATAAGTGTTCAAAGACTGTTGAGGCAACCGAGTAAAATATGCTGTTCTCGCTAGCCCATTCAAATATGTCCAAAGGCGATCATTTACCAGTGGTTGGTTAGCGCCAAGAAGACTTTCTCGCGATTGAAGATCAGAATTGGCGCGATAGAGCGCTTGAGCTAAATCAATCTCCGAGCGTACTTCTAGTTGGTTCAATTGCCCAAGCGAGATTATAGGCAGGAATAGAAGAATGATTAGAATGCGGATGACAGCCACGACCACAACCCCGTAAACCTTGACTTCTGTTTTTGTTCAGAGTCCAGCGAGGGCGAGCCCAAGACTTGGGCTCGCCCAGCGTTGGCGTCTTGGATCGACTAAGTTTAAGTGGGTTACCAACCCAACAGCCAAAAGATAAGGATCCACAACAGCTCTTCGTAGCTGATTTCCGGCTGTGGACTCGAAGTCGTTGAATTGGACCTCCCTGAGGACCTCCGCTGCCCGTAGCGTAAACCGTTTTCGCCGGTGCAACGGTCAGCGTCAGAGCGGCAACAAGACAGAGACTGGACAAGAGAGATTTGAATTTCTTCATAGTAATTTCCTTCGGGTTAAGGCCGCGATATCGCTACGGCTTGGTTAAAAAACGTCGGGGTTATTTCAGCAGAAACTCTTTCAGAAAGAGTATGGTTGCGTACGTTCGGTAATTTCGATTGCTCTTCTGCACAAATCCGTGGCCCTCATTTTTTGCCAGGACATACCAAACAGGAATTCGCCCTTTACTCGCGGCCACAATCTTCTCAGCTTCTGCGACCGGCACACGCGGGTCATTCTGGCCCTGAATAATCAACAAAGGCTTCGTGATTTTTTTTGCGTTATTAAGTGGTGCAATGCGTTCTAAGAACTCTTTAGTTTTCGGGTCGCGTTCGTCGCCGAACTCTGAGCGCTGTAGGCCACGCCGCCATCCTTCTGTTCGCTCGACAAAGCTTGCAAGGTTAGAGATGCCACTTTCAGATATGGCCCCCCGAATCCGATCGGCATACATCGTTGCCACAGAGATGGCTAGATATCCCCCATAACTGCCACCCTGCACTGCCACGCGGTTAGGCTCGAGATCTGGTTGTGTTTTGATCCAATCCAGGAGAGCCCCAATGTCTTTAACAGCATCCTCGCGGCGCAAACCGTCATCCAGTCGCGTGAATGTTTTTCCGAAACCTGTTGAACCTCGAACGTTCGGGTAAATCTTTGCAATACCTAATTCATTTAGGAAATAGTTGTTCTCATAGCCGAAGGTGGGACGGTACTGTTCTTCTGGTCCGCCATGAATGTCGATAAGTACGGGGGTCTTGCCTGTGGACTTTTTGGTTGGACGATATAAAAAGCCGGAAATAGTGCGCTTGTCGAATGAGGTCCAATGAATCAACTCCGGCGTCGAGAAGTTCTCGGTGTCTATGCCATTTGTCTTACTCTTTCCCCATAACTCGGCCTTGCCGGTCTCCAGACTAACTGAGTAAACATCATTGGGCGTTCGAGGAGACTTGAAGTTGAAGGCAACATCGGTCGACGTTTTGTTCCATTTGAGGTCCGAGATAATGCCGGGCGGAAACTGCGGTGAGGCGATTTCTTTAGCAGTCGTCAGATCTAAGATGTGTAATCGTGAAATCCCGTCCTCATTTGTTACGAAGGCGACGGTCTTTCCGTTAGGCGCAAGCTGAAATTCGTCTACGTCCCATTTTGGATTTGATGGGATATAGCTGAACTTGCGAGAGGCCAAGTCAATATACGCGATCCGGCGCACGTCCGACTCGTGATCCGTAACTACATAGACGCCCTTACCGTCCTTACTGAACTGCGGATAATCGTAAAGTTCGGGTTCCTCTGTCTTAGGTGACAGCAGGACCTTGTTGCCGGTCTCATCAACCAACCACAAAGTACTTACCGTGTTGGAAGTGAAGTCACAAAAGACAACTTGCTTATCATCGGGTGACCAATCGTAGGCCTTGAAGTAACTCCCAGACGATTGAGCGAGGAGACGGTCGGTTTTCTTATCAAGAGCATTCAGCAGGCGCAGGCTGACGCCGGAAGTTCCTGCGGGCGACGAGCTATAGACTAGCTTGTCCCCGGCATTGGACCAGACTGGTTCTGTGTTCCTTGATTTCCCATCTGAGAGCAGCGTGGAATTACGAGCGTCGATGTCATAAAGGTAGAGTTGAAAAGCCTCGTTGCCGCTGGTATCCCTCGTATAGGCGAGAAACTTGCCCTGTGGTTGTACGTAGATGTCGTAGATACCATTTGCCAGAATATTGATTGATGTGTGTTCCGCTGAAGCGCCCGGACTCTTCACGCGCGAGACCCAGGTCACACTTGAAAGCCCCTTTAACCAAATCTCACGCTTGAACGGATCCCATCCGGCCAGGGGTAATCCAAAAATGTTCGCATACGGCTGAACTGCAGGAGGCAAAGATGCTGGAATCGGCGGCACGCCAACTACCTCGATGTTACTGGGACCATCAAATCCTTGCGCCAAAGTATTTGTCCCACAGAGGAGCAAACCAACTATGACGCTCAAACCAGTACCAGCGAGTAATAGGAAGCCGGAAGGCAGTGATAGCCCGAAGGTTCTTTTTAGATGCTTCATTAAGCTGAAATCCCGATAGGATGAATCTCTCAGGAAGGAGTATGCGACTTTTCCGGTCCCTTCCTATTCGGTGACATTTTCTCTAGACGGGGGAAGCGGCTCGAACTTCCAGCACGACAGAAAAATATTTTCGCAGGTCAGGACGCAAGCTACAGGGAGAGCGAAATTATTTCCTTCGCCAGGCGGAATTTCTGCCGCGTTGCCACGTCATTAGAAGCAAACAAGGGGTCTCCCTCTTTTGCCAATCTGGCTAACGGGATCCAGCAAGATTATCAGGCCCAGGTATCTCGAATGGACTTTGGAATCATCGGCGAATCAGCTTCGATGAAGGCGCTTGGCCGCCAGATTCGCACGGCAGCTCGTTGCGATCTGACCGTTCTTGTTTCCGGCGAATCAGGTACCGGAAAAGAACTCGTTGCACGCGCCATACATCTTCAGGGCCGACGCACTAGAAAACCTTTTGTATCCCTGAACTGCGGCACTCTTACCGAAACCTTGCTCGAATCAGAACTCTTCGGCTATGAGCGTGGAGCCTTTACCGGCGCTCACCAAAAGAAAAAAGGTCTTTTTGAAGCCGCACATACCGGAACGATCTTCCTGGACGAAATCGCGGAAATGTCGACCGGCTGCCAAGTGAAGCTTCTGCGCGTCCTACAAGAGAGCGCCTTCAGACCAGTCGGCGGTCACATGGAGACGTCCGTCGACGTTCGGGTGGTTGCAGCAACTAATCGCGACTTGGCCCAGGAAATGGCGGCGGGTCGGTTTCGCGATGACCTCTACTACAGAATCGCAGTATTGACGATAAGCACTCCACCATTACGCAGGCGTCCTTCAGACATTCCAATTTTAATTGACCACTTCCTAAAAGATGCCCAGAAGAAGTTAACGCGTTCGCGAAAGCATAAGATTGACCCGGACGCCATCACAGCTCTTTCTGCTTACACCTGGCCGGGCAATGTGCGTCAACTGCGCCACGTCGTGGAGAGACTAGTTGCCACCGCTGCAGAGGGAGAAACAATTACTGCGGACGACATCTATAGGGCTTTGCCCGCCGCAACGTTGACCGGAGCCACCTCGCAAGTTCCGATCATCTTCCATGACAGTGACTCTCTAGATGACTTTCTGGATCGAACTATGCTCGGCCTCTATGATCAGTTGCTGGCGAAGACTGGCAGCCACTCTCAAGCGGCTAGATTGCTCCGCGCCGATCGCGTTTCGCTATATCAGCGGATTGAAAGAGCCCGCCGCCGAATCCAAAGTAATTTGGAATTGAGACCATCGGGACGCTGAAAGGGCAAAGTTCACTCACGGCTAGTCGGAGCACGTTCGCCAACGGATTCTCCGATGCGGCGCTCGCCAGTTGAACTGACGGCCTGTTTTGAAAGGCATCGTTCATTTTGTCCGCGTATACGATTGGGGACTGTCAAACGTAACGGCCAAACTGTCAAAAGAAATCCTGAACAAGCGTAACGATGAAAGAAATCTTGTATCGGCCATGAGATATTTTGCGACCCACCGATGCTGAATTTAACCACATCGCATCTCCCACCGATTCAAAACAGCGGCAAACTTTGCATTCAAAAATATTGGTTGACGAAAGTGGAAAGAGGGACTAGAGTTCGTCGTCTTCATAATTCTCGTTCCCGTGTGACTCACCCGGCGTAAGCCTCACGTCAACGAAAACCCGACAAGCAGAATTAACCGGACGGCATTCTCTCTAACGCTGTTGTAGTTGCGACTAAGCTAAAAGCGCCCGCCGCTTCCGCACGTCGAATTACTATCTGCGGAATCACGAAGCGCAACGAAATACAGCCACTGCTCGATGCATCGATCCTCCTCGGATCCTACCCGCAGTTGGCAGCAGTGGCTCAGAAGGAGCCTTACCCATGGCGCGCACTTTCCAGACTCACCTCCGCGTTTGTATCCTCCGGCTCAGTCTTAGTGTGCTTTCGAGCTTGGCCTTTGCAGTTGCCATTCAGGCTCAGACCGCCACGTACAGGCTCCATCGAGAAGCCTCGACTACCACGAACCTATTTCAGCTGAAGACTGCCAATCCTGACGCCGCAATTCTGGCCGTGCAGTCTGCGAACCTGAAAAATGTGGCAACTGGCGAATACATCATTAAGGCCTTTGATACACAGGCCGGCGTGCCAAACGCTTCCGGCGTGATCGTCGCGGGCTCGTCTGTCACCTTTACGCTGTGGATGGCGAAGACGGCCACCGCGGGTACGATGCTGCCGCGTGTGAAACTGAATCTGAATTCGGCTACCGGAAGCTCAATCTGCGTCGTTACGGGCGCGACCGCGCTGACCACGACTTTAACAAAATACACTCTGAACGGAACCGTCCCTGCAAACGTGACAATGTCTGCCAGCGACCGATTCTACTTATGGGTGGGCGTAAATCTAACCGCAACGACAAGTGTTAACAATAAGGCGGAGTTGGACATCGAAGGGACGCTTAACGGAAATTATGACTCGCTGATCACAGTACCGCTGCCCACGCCTCCGCCATCAATCAGCAACCTTTCGCCCGCTTCGGGTATGGCGGGCACAGTCGTCACAATCAACGGAGCCAACTTCGGCGCCATTCAGGGAACGAGCACCGTCACTTTTAATGGCTTAGCAACTACGCCAAGTAACTGGACTGACACGAGCATCCTAGTTCCCGCACCTTCAGGTGTCACTACCGGTCCGGTCGTAGTAACTGCCCGAGGATCGGCCAGCAACGGAAGTACGTTTACCGTTCTCACCGCAGGCACGATTGCGGGGACGATCACACGCAACAGTGACGGTGCCGCTCTCAGCGGTGCACTTGTCGAGGCAATGCAAGCAGGAGTTGTTAAAGCAACAGCCACTACGACAACCAACGGTAGCTATACAATGGCCTCCGTAATAACTGGAACATACGATGTTCGCGCTTCGGCCACCGGCTATCAAACCAAGGTGCAGAATGGCGTCACTGTCACCACCAATAACACGACAACCGTTAACCAGAGTCTTGATGCTGTAGCTTTGGGAGACGTCAATTACATTTATGACGAGACTGGAAGGCTGGTCTCCGTGGTGGGCGCGGCAGAGACGGCAACTTACACCTATGATTCGGTAGGCAATCTGCTGTCTATCTCTCGGCAGAACTCAAATCTGCCATCTATTAGCGAGTTCAGCCCAAACGGCGGTGCGTTCGGCGCGCCTGTAACGATTTACGGCACCGCGTTCGGCGCGACGCCGGGCCTGAATACTGTCAAGTTTAATGGCGTCACCGCAACCGTGGTTTCTTCGAGCACCACACAAATCGTCACGAGCGTGCCGGCAGGGGCAACGACCGGGCCGATTTCCGTCAACACGCCTACGGGTCTGACCACGAGCAACACACCGTTTACAGTTAGTGCTTCTACGACGCCCACTATCACGAGCTTCAATCCGACCATTGGAACCCAGGGCACAGCTCTGACAATTACGGGAACAAATTTTGAGACGACGGCTGCTAACAACTGGGTAACGCTTAACAACCGCTATGCTTCAGTCAGTTCCGCTACCACCACGAGCATCTCGACCAGTGTTCCTGCCCTTGCAACTTCGGGGCGAATAGCGGTAGCCACATTCGCCGGCAAGGCAACTAGCGCTGCTGACTTCTTTGTGCCGCCGGCTCCGTATGTGGCAACTGATGTACAAGTCACAGGTCGGATGGCATTCGGAGAAAGCAAGACAGTTGCGATTAGCACTGCCAGCAAAATAGGCGTGATCCTCTTTGACGGCGCGGTCGGACAGCGGGCGAGCTTGAAAGTGAACACTTCAACGATCACGAGCTGCGTTCTCAAAATCTTTAACCCCGACGGGTCAACTCTGTCGCAAATAACGGCCAACACCAGCGGGGGGTTCCTGGATACACCGCTGCTTCCGGTGGCTGGCACATACACGATTCTGGTTGATCCGGACAGCACTTACACAGGCAGCATTAACTTCACGCTCTACAACGCCTCTGATGTCAGCGCCGCGATCACACCAGGTGGCCCGCCGGTAACCGTCACCACCACGGTGTTGGGACAGAATGCCACCTTGACGTTTACCGGTGCGACCGGACAGAGGATTAGCTTAAAGATGACGGGAGTGACCATCGGCTCCGGTTGCTGTAGCACTCGCGTGTCCATTCTCAATCCCAACGGCACTCCACTTGTTTCACCTACGTACGTCGGCCCCAGCGGCGGTTTCTTCGATTTACAAACGTTGGGTGTTAGCGGTGTCTATACGATTCTCGTGGACCCGCAGAACACCGATACGGGCAGCATGACTCTGACTCTTTACGATGTGCCACTAGACGTCACAACCAGCATTACACCTGGCGGGTCGCCGGTGACAGTCACCACAACCGTGGCGGGTCAGAATGCCAAAGCCACCTTCAACGGCACGGCGGGACAGAGAATCAGCTTAACGATGACTGGAGTGACCATCGGCTCCGGTTGCTGCAGCACCCAGGTGTCGATTCTCAATCCGAATGGCACTCCACTGGTCTCGCCTTCGTACATCGGCCCCAGCGGCGGTTTCTTTGATACACAGACACTAGCTGTTAGTGGTGTCTATACGATTCTCGTGGACCCGCTCAGCAGCGATACCGGCAGCATGACTCTCACGCTCTCTGACGTGCCTCAGGATACGACAGGGACGATCACACCCGGCGGCTCGCCCGTAACCGTTACCACTACGGTGTCGGGACAGAATGCCACCTTGACGTTTACCGGTGCGACCGGACAGAGGATTAGCTTAAAGATGACGGGAGTGACCATCGGCTCCGGTTGCTGTAGCACTCGCGTGTCCATTCTCAAACCCGACGGTACGCCCCTGGTGTCGCCCACCTATGTCGGCAGCGGCGGCGGTTTCTTCGATATCCAGACACTGCCTGTTAACGGCGTCTACACCATTCTGGTAGACCCAGTGGATAACAACATCGGCAGCATGACGCTCACGCTTTACGACATACCGGCCGATATCACGACCAGCATCACACCGGGCGGATCGCCGGTCACGGTCACTACCACAGTGGCGGGACAGAACGCCACGTTAACTTTCAGTGGCACGGCAGCACAGAGAATTAGTTTACAGATGACGGGAGTGACAATGGGCTCCGGTTGCTGTAGCACCCGCGTGTCGATTCTTAAGCCCGACGGCACGCCGCTGGTGTCGCCCACCTATGTCGGCAGCGGCGGCGGT
>JBPCLZ010000215.1:0-15776 GCA_051002775.1 Pyrinomonadaceae bacterium
GTCTTTATAATCGGCCTAACGAGTGGCCGTGGACCTACTTCTTTCTGATCTTGCTCAACGGCTTTTTCCTTATCTTTCGAGCGGGGCGAGCCCTCGGCGTTGACGCGTTGATAGCTCGGCGGACCACACCTAACGGCGGATTCATCCAACGGGTACTCGCGTGGATTTCTTAAGGGCGTAGGGGATAATCTCAGAGCCACCTGCTGCGATTGAGTAGGGTCTGTTTATTACTCCGAACGTTTTCTTAAGTAGACTCTTGTGTCCCTTCATCGTTTCAGTGACAAGTTGATGTCTTTCAATAGAGTAAGAGAGTCTGAGACCGGGGACGCGACGAGGCCCGGCTTCGCCCTGGGCCTCGGATTAACTAATGAATGTAACCTGGCCTGCTCCTTCTGCTATCGCGATCCGACGCGAGTAGATCGACTGACACGTGATGAAGTGCGCGCAGTGATGAACAGTCTTCCCGTACGTTCGGTGAATCTCGGGACTGGCGAGAATGGAATGCATCCGGATTTCCTCTCGATCATCGACTTCCTGCGAGCACAACCCATCAAGCTTACAATAACCTCGAACGGCCACAGCATCGCTATTCTCGACGACGAACACGTTCGCGCGTTCCACGATGTGGAATTCTCGCTGGACTATCCGACCGAAGGGGAGCAGGACGCTCAACGCGGCGCGGGAAACTGGACTTTGATCCACGAGCAGGCAGAGCGCTGCCGCCGTCTAGGCGTGCCGGTTACGATCATCGCGGTGATGATGAAATCGAATTACCTTAAACTCGCCCAGGTGGCCCACGTCGCCAAGCAGATGCAAGCGCCATTGCGAGTCAATGTTTACCAATCGGTCAGGACCGACGTGTATGCTTTGACTTACGAGGAATATTGGGAAGGCTTTCGCCTTCTGTTCGCCGAGACTTTAGTGATCGCGATTGGCGAACCGTTGGTACTGGCGATGGCAGGTTTGCCGCCGCCTGAGACAGAGTGCGGCTGCGGAGTAGCTACGGTACGAGTAACGCCGCGTGGCACTACGCAGCCGTGCGTGTATTGGCCAGGCACCGGCGAGCCACTGTCACATCTGCTCCACGCTGGCGAAGAGATTCGCCAGACACCTTCATTCGTCGCAGCTCGCATGGTGCCTCCGGCATGCGAACCCTGCCAATTTCGAGAAACATGCCGGGGAGGTTGCGCTGGACGCCGAATGCTACAAGGAGCTTTGGACGAGCCAGACCATTATTGCCCGATCGTGCGCGGTGACCATCCTCAATTAGAAATCGAAATGGCGCCGACGCGTGATCTGCCGAAACTTGGGAGCGCCTGCACGACGGTTGTAATCGCTCGTGACTGAGTTTAAGCCAGCTCAGCAGGCCTGCTAGGATCCCACGTCGTAAGCCCCCCGATTCGAAAACACAAGTTTTCTAAAAACACAAATACTAGTGCGTTATCCCATCACAGATCTTCTGCCGCCAACTGTCGATGAATACGATTTCGTAAGCCCGACGATGTTGATTACTTCCTTGTTTCTCGCTCGAAGTAGGACAGGCATTCTTGCCTGTCTCGCATGCGTTTCAACCAAGTGAAAAAACCCACAGACAGGAATATCTGCTCTACTGACGCTCGATTGCCACCCGAGCTAATGTCGCAAGAATGCGCGCTCCCGCCATAAATGTCCCGCGCAATGTTCCTGAGACCTTCGACTTTCCTCCAGCCCTGCGACGGTGATTCACGGGTACTTCGAGGATGCGCAGACCCGCGCGTGCGGCCCGCATCTGCATTTCCAGATTCCAACCGTAAGTCTGCTCGCGCATGTCGAGAGATTCAAGGGACTCGCGGCGGATAGCGCGGAAGGGACACATATCGGTATAGCGGACACCGTAAAGCGCGCGAAGGAATAATCCGGCTGCTCGTCCGGCAAAGACCTGCTGGAGGTTCAGGCTGCCGGGCTCGCGACGCCCCCGCGTGCGCGAGCCGACAAGAAAATCGTAACGCCCTTCCTTGATCGGTTCGATGAGGCGATCCATCAGCTCAGGGCAATCGCTACCGTCACCGTCAAGAAAAACGACGATCTCGCAATCCGGGGATAGCGCTCGAACGCCCGCGGCACAGGCGCTGCCGTAACCACGCCGTGATTCCATAATGATCTGTGCGCCCGCCTCGCTCGCACGGGCAGAGGTAGAATCTTCGCTGCCGTTGTCAACGACGATCACTTCGTCTGCCATCGCTGGCGGGACACTGCGAACGACATCAAAGATAGTTTCTTCCTCGTTAAGGGCGGGAATGATGACGGAGACTCTCATCAACTCTCTCGGTCTTTCCCATGCTGAAACAGTTCCCTTAGCAAGCTTGCCCACGCTGCCTTTTCGCGCGACGGCTTGAACAGCGGAGCTAAGTTTGCGCAATGTTGTCTCAAGCTCTTGAGAAACCGGGCATCGGTTTCTGCGCGCAATAAGAGTTGTGCCAGACCACCAGTGTCGCCGATCTTGAAATAGCCTGGATAATCGTCACCTAGTATTCCGACATTTCCCGGTATGCGTGAGGCAAGCAGCGGCACACCAGCCACGACTGCTTCCGACAAAATGTTCGCCCCTCCCTCCATTTTCGAAGACACAACGCATGCCCGGCATAGGGACAGGACCTGGCGCACGCGCCACTGAGGCAACTCGCCAAGCCAGCGGTAGCGCGCATTCGTTTTCATCTCTTCATGCGCATAAGTTGCCATTAGAACGGTCATCGCGCCTCCCAGCTGAGTCACCCGGATGCGCGACCATGACGGTAGCAGCCGCGCCGCCATCGCTGCACGAAAAGGATCTTTCACAGTACGAAGGTGACCGATCACACAAACCTCGAAAGCTCGTGAGGAAGATGACGACTCCCTACGCTTTCGCGGTGACCTTGTTTGAACTGACTGATAGATGAGCCGTACTTTCTGGCGAAATCGTGCGTTAAGCTCGTTGCAGGCTTTTGGCTGCAGTACGATGATGCGCGTGGCGAGTTGCAGCGATTGTTCAGCGTGCTTGTTCTTTCCCAGATCGCGATACAGGTCCGTGCCCGTGAGCGCAACAATGGTTGTCCTGTCTGGATGCTTTCGCTCAAAGCGTTTTATGGATTGGTGACTACGGCGGGCGTGAAGAGCAATCAATAAATCGAAGCCTTCTGAGTCGTACTCCTGGAGGATACTGACGCGGTGGCCCAGGCCTCTCAGAATCCGTGCCCACCTAAGGGCTGTCACCCGATTGCCGTATCTTGAGCGAGGTGGGGCAGGAGTGACGATTCCGATTCTCATCAGATTCAGATCGGCGCCAGCGTCTTGGCGGCTGGCGCTTGCTCCATCTACAAAGCGCAGGTGCGAAATCCGGCCCACACGTCCCGGCGGTCGGGCGTGTAGAAGTTGCGATAGGCATTGTGAATCAATTGTGAGCGCGTTACCCAACAGCCTCCGCGCAGCACCTTGTGGTCACCGAACCACGGCTGCGAGTACTCTTTATACGGTCCCGGAGTAAAGCCAGGATATGGAGCAAACATGGTCGCGGTCCACTCCCAAACATTCCCAATCATCTGCCGGCAACCGAAGGCGCTTTCGCCTGCGGGCAGTGCGTCAACGGGGACGCATCCCATCCCTCGCAAATCGAGGTTGGCAAGTTCGGGCGTGGGCGGATCGTTGCCCCATGGAAACGCGCGCTTGCGCGCTGAGATGCCTCGACCTTCAGCCGTTGGCTCTGCGCTCGCTGCCAACTCCCACTCCGCCTCGGTCGGCAGGCGTCTTCTGGCCCAGCGGCAGTAAGCATCGGCCTCGTACCAGTTGACGTGGATGACCGGTAGGCGATCTTCAAGCGGCAGCCATTCATCGAAGTTGCGCCGCAACCAGCGCCCGCTTTCCTCACGTCGCCAGTAGAGCGGATGCTCGCCGCCAACGTTTGCGCGCCACTGCCAACCTTCCGCGCTCCAGAGTTCGCTTCTTCGATAGCCGGCGTCTTCCACGAAATGTTTGAATTCAGCATTGGCCACGGCAGTTTTCGAGATTGCAAAAGGGGCGATCTCAACCTCGTGTGCCCGTTGTTCATTATCAAAGACAAAGCCTTCTCCGGGGCTGCTTCCGAGCATGAACCTGCCGCCTGGGATCTCCGCGTCGCCTGTCAGGTAATCGCCGGTCTGAGTGAGAGCCGGGTTTCGTTCCACCGGCCGCACTCTTTCAACTACCGCGACGTCGTGAACTTGCATGTTCGCAGTGCCAATTGCCGGCGGACAATAGCTGAGAGTCTGTCGCGTGTAAGTGATCGCTTCGTCGTGCATCTGCTCGTGGAAGAGCACCAGATGCAGAAAGTAATCCTCATGATACCCTGCGGCATCTCGAAGCGCATGGCTCTCGCGGCTGGTCTGCTCCATTACCCGCTCAATAATCTGCCGCATATAAGCCAAGGTTTCTTTTATTCCGGGCAATGGCAAGTCCCAACGAGTGTCGTGGGCCACGCGCGCTGAATCATAAAGCTGGTCGCCGTGTTCGAGAATGGGCGGTTGCCTACCGAGGTGCCGCAACACCCAGAACTCCTGAAACCACGCGACATGGCCAATCTCCCAGCGGAGCGGATTCACAATCTGCAAGCGCGGACCTAGCAACTGCTCATCGTTTAGATCGCCGACAAGCTCCAGCGTGCGTGCGCGCGTCTCCTTTAGCGCTTCGACCAGCTGTCCTATTGAAGGTTTTGTCTGTGCAGCACTCATCTTCAATTCGTCGATTCGGCTTCTGTGACGAATCGTTCTTACAGAGCGACGCGTTGTGGACGCAATCTGTCACCAAGCCAGTTTGTAGTAAAAACCAGAATATAGACGATTGCGATCAAGGTTGAGACTCAGGGATAAAACCCAAGCTGAACATTGTTGTAGATCAACAGGCCCAAGCCGCCTCCCCAACCAACCCTACACCGTCGAGACCCGCAAATTAAAGTCCCAGCGCAAGACGGTGTAGCTTTCGAGCGTGGACCGTGCCAGCGGCCAAACGCCCCAGAGCAGTAGCTGCAGCGCGCCAAGAAATGACGAGGGCAAGGACAATTGCGGTCCACGAGAGAAGCCGCTTGAGGTTTAGACCGCTCTCCTGGCGCCAGTCTTGCTTACTAACGTGCGCAGCCTGGTTCACGCGCGGATCCACTTTTCACCGCCTCGTGACAATCTTCAGGTTCGGGGAGGTTCGCAGTCACTCCTGGTTCTCCTGCGTAGAGAACACTAATCGCTTCACGACCGACTCTGATGGCGGGCTTATCGAAGATAACGCGACCGTCTCGGATGCCGATGATGCGCGGAAACAACTGCAGCGCCAACTCAACGTCATGCATGGTGGCCACCAAGGTGCGCCTGCCGTTCGTGACAAGATCCAATAACAGTGAGGCTACTGTTTCAGTAAGCGTAGGATCGAGTGACGCAAACGGCTCATCGGCGAGGATCACGTCCGGGTCTTGCATTAATACGCGGGCGATCGTTAACCGTTGCTGCTGGCCGCCCGAGAGTTCGTCAGCTCGGGCATTCTGTTTCTCGGCAAGACCAACTGATTCCAGGGCAGAGATTGCTTGTTTGGTATCGCCCGCGCCCGGGCGAACTATGTTACGCAGCGTGTGTATTAGTGACCAACTGCCGAGTCTTCCGCAAAGCGTGTTCTCTAGTGCTGAGAGCGTGGGCACCAAGTGCGGTTGCTGATAGATCGTGCCGATGCGCCGCCGAGTCAAGCGGAGATCGCGCCCTGACATGGCGGTAAGATCTCGGTCGGCAAATCTCAAGATTCCGGTAGTAGGTCGGAGGGTCGCGTTAAGCAAACGAAAGAGCGTTGTCTTGCCCGCTCCTGAAGGCCCAAGCAGGGCAACGCGCTCACCTATCTGCACGTCGAAGGTGATACCGCTCAGGGCTCGCACTGGCCCATTGCGAGTAGCGTAACTCTTCCCAATGTCTTTAAGTGAGTAGATCACATCAGCAGTCCTGCGTTCCGGGCCGCCGGGCGCAACTTATCGTAATCGCCGTCATTCGCGTGAAAAGGTTGCCATCAGAACGACGCCTGAGAAGAACCGCAGAACATTCATCCTTGAGGATGATTTCGTGCAAAAAGCACTGATGGTCGTCACGCACCGATCCAGCGTTGAACTTGGTGCACGATCCCTTTCGAGCGCAGGGTAGATTCAGCCGCTGCGAAATAATCGCGCACGTTGGCCTGGGCGCGAATCCAATCCATGTATCTTGCGATGCCAGTTTCCAAGTCTACTTCAGGTGTGAAACCGAGCGAGCGAATCCGGGTGATGTCCGATATCAAGTGACGCATCTCGCCGGGACGAAACTCGCCCGGAGCAGTTGGTTCAATATGAATGTTCAAAGCATCGGAGATCAGTCGCGCAACTTCGCGAATAGTTGCGGCTTTGCCGCTACCAACATTAACGGCGAGTCCGTCGAGCTTGTCAGTCATGGCGGCAAGCACGTTTGCGCGTGCAATATCTTCGACAAAGCAGAGGTCGCGTGTCTGGCAACCGTCCTCATATAGCACGGGAGGCTGATTGTTAAGGAGCTTAATGCAGAAGATAGCGATGACGCCCGTATATGGATTGAATATTGACTGCCGTGGACCATAAGTGCATGAGTAACGCAACGCAACGGCTGGAATACCCGTCTGCCGGGCCCAAGTTAGGACCAGACGTTCCTGATCGACTTTCGTAATTGCGTAGACAGTTTCCCCGCCAATCGGAGCCTCTTCTGGTGTTGGCACGGAAGTAGTCTCTAAGCCACATTGCGGGCAGTGAACGGAAAAATCTCCACAGCTGAGTTGCTCGACCCCGCGCACAGTGGGAAATACCGGGCCATGTTGCGGACAGTTTGCGGCGCCTTCGCTATAAACGGCTTGTGACGAGGCGACTATAACCTTTTTTACTGGCAGACATTCATCGCGAATAATCTCAAGCATCTGGGCGGTGCCAAAGCTGTTGACTTCAACAAACTTTCCGATTTCCGGCATGTACCCGCCCTAGGCGGCTTCATGAAAGACGACATCGACATCGCGCAGCGCCGCGGTTGCGGCTGTCCGATCGCGAATGTCCGCCTCAATAAACTCCGCTGTTGCAGGTATCCAGGAAGGCTTTCCGTTCCGGTGGGTTTGCGGCTCAAGACTGTCGAAAATGCGCACCAACCAGCCTTCCCGAATCAACAGGTCAGCAATGTGCGATCCAATCAGTCCCGCTCCACCTGTTACCAGTGCTCGCATGTTTCTGTCCCCGTAATCATCAATCAGTCGATTCCGCTACCTAAGGCGAAGCTTCTTCCTGTGGTTGCGATCGTAATCTGAAGCGAAGACGACGCGCCAGTAGTTCGACCGCAACGAGCAATGCAAATGGCAGATAGATGGCCGTGTTCAGAAAAAACATTTCTTCAGGCTTGTCGCCCAACCAGGTCCCATAAAGAACGAAGCTCGCAGCAGTAAGATAGAACAGCGGCGCACGGGGCACAAAGCACAGAAATGGGATCAGCCACGCAAAGTACCAGGCAAAGTGTGGCGTGAATAGGACGATAACAACGGTAGTAAGAACACACGCCCGCTTTATATGGCTGTAAGCATGCTGCTCCGCTTTGAAGACTGACCAGGCAGCAACACTAATTACAGTTATGAGAGCGAACATCAGGAACGCCGTGTTCGGCAGGCTTAAGCCGCCGACAAGCTTACGCGCCACGCTCAAGATATAGAATTGCTCGCCGCTTGCCAGCCCTTGTTCCGTTACGTAGCCAGGCAAAAATCCTAGTACCGCGGCTGGGCCGACGCTCAGATACGGCAGGTAAGCAACTGTAACGGTAATCGCGAACGCCACTGGCATCTTCCAGCCCCAACGCCTATAGAGCGCAGGAAACAGAACCACTGGAAAGAGCTTTACGAGAGTGGCGCATGCCAAAGTTATTCCTAGTAAAGACGCGTTTCGGTGTCGCGCCAATAGCGCAAGCATGATGAATGCTATCGCCACGGCATCGACATGACCGCTGCCGGCAAACTCCCAAACGGTTAAAGGATGCCACGCGTAAATCAAAACGCGCTGTCGCGAGAAACCGAATGAAGCGAGTAACTGAGCGAGCGCCCAGATCGGGACGGCCTCAAAGGCCAACATCGTTGCCTTCATCCACGTCACGGATTCGCTTATGCGAGTCGTCAAAAAATAAACCGCCTGGGCGGCTGGAGGATAGATCGTGGGCGCATAATCGCGGCGGTTGATCTTTGGATAAATTTTGTCATCGCGAAGCTGGACCAGTGATTGGTCGGCAGGCACATAGCGGTAGGGATTAATGCCCGCAGCCTGTACCCTACCGTCCCACACGTATCGATAAATGTCGTCCGAGAGGTACGGCGGCGAGAACAGTATGCTGAGGCGAAAGAGAACGGCAAAGAGAATTACAATCAGGATGAGTGACCGATCTGGTCGTGCTCGCAAGATTACCCAAGAGGCGACAAAGTAGAGTACTGCCTGACAGGCAATCAGTTTGAGTAGCCAGAGTATATCCTTTGTGCCCTCTGCTCGGAGACAACGCGGTAAAGCACAAGCGACGTCACACCAACGACGACAAGCACGACTGTGATCCAGTTGTTCGTGGTTGTGGAAGTAGGCGGTGATTCCATTAGATGGTGGTACGCCCGGCCAACTTCGGGAAGATTCGCTGTGATCCGATGAGTTTAGCAAGGTATTCGCGAGTGTGCGGCGCGGGATAATTGCCGTCCCTCTGACGCGACAAAAACAACTCTTCGCAAAGTTGATAGAGCGTCGCACCGTCATCAACGTCGTACCAGGGAGGCAGCAGCTCAACCTCGAGCCCGATCTCGGCAGCGCGCTCGATGGTGTGGGCGAGAACCTCGGCTGTACTCCAAGCAATTCGGTCAAACAATCTTGAATGAACATTTTTGAGGCCGATTAGGTAATACCCGCCATCGGCAGCAGCGCCAAGGACAACCCGATCGCCATCATGCGACAGGGATTTGATGGCTAAATCAAACACACTTCCGGGAAGTGTAGGGCTATCAGAGTTGACCAGGCACAAAGAACCGTATCCTTGCCCCAATAGATCCTCGGTCGCGTTGCAGAGTCGATCCCCAAGAGATTCGCCACGCTGCCCCAGGAGTTTGAATCCAAGGGGAAGCATTCCATCAAACGCAGCTTCTGCGCCAACCGGGGTGTAGACGACAACACCTTCGGCCTGATTCCTGGCAGAAACCTCGGCGATGTTAGCTGACATATCCCGCAGAAAGCAGATGTGAAGATTTGCCGCCTCTTCGTGAGTAAGGAGTGGCACGAGCCGAGTTTTTACCGCTCCTGCGAGCGGCGCCTTTGCCATCAGGCCAAGCGCGCAGCAGTGATTCCGTGTTTGCAAACCCGATGTATCCAGGTCGATTAGAATTGCAACTGACGGAAAGTTACCTTACGCCATGTTGCGCCTACCTTGTCAAGAATCAAAACTCAGCCTCCTAGTGTAGTGCGTCACAAATAGCTAAACAATGAAAGCCAGTCATCGTACTAACTTTTAAGGAGGTAGATACGATGCGCGTGGCAGCAGCAGTTCAGACTTTCTGATGAACAGCGAGCACAGTTGCAGAAGCAAGCACGAGCACGCAGTGTCAGCGTGCGCTTGGCCCAACGGTCGAAAATGATCTTGCTGGCCGCAGCCGGAACCCAGATCTAAAGATCGCCGCCGGGTTGGGGGTGATGCGACAGACCGTGGCGCAATGGCGCAGTCGGTTTATTCGGCAGGGACTAGCGAGCATCGAGAAAGACGCGCCACGTCCTGGCCGCAAGCCGCAGATCTCCGCCAAACGAGTACGACAGATCGTACGCATGACTACCCGGGACAAACCAAGTAAGGCCACCCACTGGAGCACGCGCAGCATGTCAGGCGCAAAGACTCCTACCGCTTTCGGATTATCTCTTCTTCAGCTATCTCTCGCAGCCTCTCTGCGTCACCAGAAATTTCGTTTCGGCTTAATTCTATAAGACCCTCATCTCGAAAATGGCCGATAAAAGAGCAATTGGCTGGAATAAAGAGCCGCTTCTGTCACTTGTCAGTATTGTTCCGACTCTTTTACCCCTTGTTCAGTCCTGTTCACTCGGATTACCGGTAGTTTTGAGATTCCCGTTTCGGCAGTGCACAGTACGCGGAAAGGAAATACTGATCTGTGACCACGCCCGCAAGCGGCGAGGCTTCGTCCGATTAAAAGAACCCGCGACGAATCCACTCGCTTTACCGGGCTAACGGAAAGCGAGGATTCGCCATGAGGAAAGAAGCAACACTTTTTGCCCTGGTCTTGTGTATCGGCAGTCTCTCAGGGAAGGCCATAGCACAAAACATCCACCCCGCCTCCTCCTTAAAAACACCCTCAAGGACAAACGCTCCCGATAACCGCGCAGATACAACTTCGCCCGTAAATGCAGACGTCGTCGGCGAGGTCGAAACGCTCCGCCGCCGAGTCGAAGAAGTAGAGGAGCAGAATCGCGCTCTGGGGCTTTTACTCACAGAATTAAAAACCAGGCTTGAGTCCGCCAAGCCGCCCGATGTCGCAGGCGGCGCGCAGCTCTCTAACTCAGAAACGCAGGCGAAAACTACACCCGTCGCTCCGGTGCCGTCGAAACAGAACGATAGCGGAAACGTGCGCTGGTCGGATTTGCTCGGTGAGGGAAACAAGCTCAAGCTTTATGGTTTCATCAGACTCGATCTGCTCTTCGATTCACAGCAACCCAACAACCCTCAGTCTATCCTCTTCATAAAATCTCCCGATCCGCGCACCGGCAACGAAAATGGGGATTTCACAATGCACCCGCGACTCACGCGGTTCGGCATCGATTATTCCGGGCCGCGAATTGCCAAGTTGGACAACGCCAAGCTGACGGGTAAATTGGAGACCGACTTTCAAAAATGGCGGAACAGAGTCGCGCCAGATCATCCGCATCCGCCATGCGTACCTGCGCCTGGATTGGAAAGAGTTTTACATCCTCGCAGGTCAGACGTGGGACACGGTTTCGCCGCTCTTCCCAACCGTCAACAGCGATACGCTCCAATGGAATGCAGGTAACACCGGAGACAGGAGGCCGCAGTTGCGTGTCGCATACGAACCTAAAGCTGGGCGCGGCAAGTTCTCTTTCACTGGCGGCATCGGGCTGACGGGGGCGATTGATGCGGTCGACCTCGACGCTAACGGTGTTCGTGACGGCGAAGAATCGGCACGTCCTGATATTCAAGGGCGGATCGGCTTTTCACACCCTGTCGGCGGCAAAGACAGAGTGGCGAGCGTGGGCCTATCGGGGTTTTACGGCTTTCTCAGAACGGCGCGTCCGGTAGCCGGACGCACGGAATTTCGTGGCCAGTTGGTGAATATCGATTTCACGCTTCCGCTCGCCAGCCGTCTCGCGTTCAAAGGCGAAGGCTGGTGGGGGCGAAACATGAGCGACGTGCGGGGCGGCGCAGGACAGGGTATCAATGCGGCAACGGGGCGCGCGATACGCGGCCGCGGCGGATGGGCGGAAGCTAACTTGAAGATTTCGCGCTACCTATCAATAAATCCCGGCTTCTCCACAGACGACCCGGCTGACGCAGACCTCTCCGCCGGTGGGCGCACGCGCAACAGCGCCTTCTTCATCGCAAACCGGATTATGCCCGGCGGTAATTTCCTCTTCGGTGCCGACTACCTGCGCTGGAAAACGGACTTCAAGGGATTTCTGCGCGGGATAGACCATCGCGTCAATATCTTTTTCCAGTACAACTTCTAAAAGCGAGGATGCACAGCCATGATGCACAAGACCACAAATCGAATCGCCTTCCCGTTAATCTCGATGTTGACCGCCGCGCTTCTCCTCGTCGCGGGCTGCGCGAATAGTGGTTCGTCTTCCGAACCTTCAAAAACTCCCACACTGCGCCTGAGCATGATACCGACAACTGATCCCGGCAAGATTCTGCGCGAAAGCCAACCACTCGTCGCGTATCTGGAGAAGGAGACGGGCGCGAAGGTTGAATTGACTGTTCCGACCAACTATGCGGCGGTCGTCGAAGCTATTGCCAATGATCAGGTGGACATCGCCTACCTCGGCGGCTTTACCTACGTGCAAGCATCCCGACGTGCGGGCGTCGTCCCGCTTGTGCAGCGCGAGCGTGACCGGAACTTTCACAGCGTCTTCATTACCCAGCCCGGTTCCGGCATCGACAGTCTTACTGACCTGAAAGGCCACACGTTCGCCTTCGGCGATGTTAATTCAACCTCCGGTCATCTGATGCCCGAATATTTCATGCGCCAGAGCAACGTCGACCCGGACGTGATCGCGAAAGCTTTCTACTCGGGCGGCCACGATGCGACTGCGCTCTCAGTGGCAAACAAGAAGGTTGACGCGGGCGCATTAGACGAAACCGTCTTTGAAAAAATGACGAGAGAAGGCAAACTCGATCCAGGCAAGGTGAAGATCTTTTACACCACCCCGCCCTTCTTTGATTACGTCTGGGCCGCGCGCAAAGGGATTGATCCGCAGTTAACGGAGAGGTTCTCCAATGCGTTTCTGAAACTGTCGGCTGGCGACGCGACGCACAAACAGTTGTTGGACCTGTTGGGCGCGACCAAGTACGAGCGGGCCGACAACTCCGACTACGACAAGTTACGGCAGGCAGCGCGTGATGCCGGATTGATGAAATGATTTACACGCTCAATGCCGTAAGCAAGGTTTACCGGACACGCGAGGGCACGGTGCGTGCGCTTGACGGCGTCACGCTCCGGGTGTCGGCGGGAGAGTGCGTGGCGCTCATCGGCCAGTCGGGCGTGGGCAAGTCAACCCTCTTTCGCCTGCTCAACGCGACGCAGCGAGCGACTGTCGGCGTCTTGCGCTTCAACGGTCTAGAGGTGAGCGAAATGTCGGGTGTGGAGTTGCGTGAAATGCGACGGAGGGTCGGCACCGTCTACCAGCAGCATTACCTCGTGCCTTCGCTCTCGGTACTTGACAACGTGCTGTGCGGGCGGCTGGGTAGCTGGTCGCTGCTGCACACGGTGCGCAGCGTGATGCGTCCGGCGAAGCATGATATCGAGGAGGCGATGGGGGTTCTTGAATCAGTCGGTCTCGCGGACAAAGGGCGGGCGCGCGCTGATGAGTTATCGGGCGGGCAGCAGCAGCGCCTCGCCATTGCGCGCGCGCTGATGCAGAACCCCGACGTATTGCTGGCAGATGAGCCCGTTGCGTCTCTCGATCCGGCGCTGGCCCAGGCGATTACGAATCTTCTCGTTAGGCTCGTCAGTGACAGCAAGCGGACGCTCATCGTCTCTCTGCACGCGGTTGAGTTGGCGCGACAACACTTTCCACGCATTGTCGCTTTGCGTCAAGGAACAGTTGCCTTTGACGTGCAATCCGCCAGTTTGAATCGCGACCTACTCGACGAGGTCTTTCTGCATGACCGCCCGCAAATAGAGGAGAGCACCCAGGCTGATGCAAGCCAACGAGGCAAAATTCGCTGCGCTCAGTAGCGGCTTATCTGTATCGCACAAAAGAAGTCTGTTGACGCCCCGGCGCGCCGGCGGCGCGTGCGCTCTGGTCGCCGCGCTAATTCTCTGCTGGTGGGCGGCGGAGATTCACCCTTCGGCGCTTTTTGAGGCGGGCGCTATCGCCTCCGTCTGGTCTTTCCTGCGCGGTCTTTTTCCGCCTGATCTTTCTCCCGGATTCCTGCGCGTCGCTGTCGCCGCGGTCGGCCAGACCCTTGCTATTGCTGTCGTCAGCACTGTGCTGTCAATTGTCATCGGGCTGCCGCTCGGCATCTTATCCACTGCGACGCTGTGGCGACGCGGTGTGCTGTACGAAGGCGAGACCGAAAGTGCTGGCATGCGCATGATGTCCGTTGTGAGTCGTCTGTCGCGTGCTCTGCTGGGATTCCTGCGGGCTGTGCCCGACCTCGTGTGGGCTTTACTGTTTGTTGTGGCGGTCGGGCTTGGGCCGCTCGCCGGCGCGCTAGGACTGGCGATAGCCTACGGCGGGGTACTGGGCCGCGTGTATGCGGACGTCTTTGATGACGTGGACTCGCGCCCGGTTGAAGCACTGTACGCCAGCGGAGCGACACGCGCGCAGATACTTCTGCGCGCCATCTGGCCGCAGGCTGTGCCGAGCATCACCGCCTATACGCTCTACTCATTCGAATGCTCTGTGCGCGCGGCGTCCGTGCTCGGTTTTGTGGGGGCGGGCGGCATCGGCTATGAGATCAATCTCTCGATGCGATTGTTCGAATACGGGCAGGTCTTGACGTTGATTCTCGCCTTCGTGGTCCTGCTGACCGCGAATGATGCCTTGAGCCGCTTTCTACGCCAACGATTGTCAACCGGCACGCCCAGGCGTTCTTCCGTCCGCCGGTTGATGGAGAGCGCGTTGAGCCGGGCGGTGGAATGGACCCCGCGGGGGCATTCACGTTCCGTTGACGGGGCTGCCACGCGAATCATGCGACTCATCTTCGTGACGGCTATCTTCGCCAGCTTTTACGCGATAGGCTTTGCGGACGGCAGGTTTTTCGATGCCGGAATTCTTGAGCGCTCCGCCCGCTTCCTCACCGCAATGTTCCCGCCCGACCTCGATCTGGCATTTTTGTCGAGCTTAGTAAAGCCCTTGTTTCAAACCATCGGTATCTCTGTGATGGGCACTTTGATCGGCATTGCATTCGGAGCGTCCCTCGCCCCGCTTGCGACTTCGACGCTGGTCTTTGTTGCGACTGATGCCGCCGGGAAGCATTCTTTGGCGCAGCGCGGCGCTCGCTCGCTTATCTACTACGCGGCGCGGCTGGTGTTTACGTTGCTACGGTCAATCCCGGAACTGGTCTGGGTGCTGATCTGCATTCTCGCTGTGGGTCTGGGACCGTTTGCCGGGACACTGGCGATTGGCATCCACACGGGCGGCGTTCTCGGCAAGTTATATGCAGAGACACTCGAAGAAGTACCGCTGAAACCTATCGAAGCCCTGCGCGCCAGTGGCGCACGCCCGATACAAATACTCTTCTGGGGCATGTGGCCGCAGGCGCGTCCGATGTTGACAAGTTATACAGTCTTGCGCTGGGAGGCCAATCTGCGTGTCTCGACCATACTTGGATTGGTTGGTGGTGGAGGTTTGGGACAGATTATCTATATCAATGTCCAGCTCGGTTTCTATGCACGCCTTTTGACGCTCATCGCGCTTATCTATGGACTGGTCTTGGCTACTGACTGGGTCACCGATAGGCTGCGCCTCCGTTCAGCCTGTGCTTGATCAAACTGAGGGTAAACGGGGGCTGTCCATAATAATCGCGATACGAACAGCAGGTGCAAATAACAGAAACATGACTGCGAATGCCAGTGTTGGTTTATTCATCTGGTTCTCTTGCCTGGTCAGCAGCCTTCAATCAAGGCCTCACGTTGGCGTATCTACTTCTCTTCCTAAATTCCCATTCCATTCTGATAGTGGGCCGTCAGGCAGCATAAACGGTTGAGCTAGCACCAAAGTCAAGCGGATCCTCAACAAGAGCGGGCCTCGCCAAAGACCAAACACCCTAGTCATGATTTTTCCACTTGACTCTGGAGTTAGCTCAAGGGTCTATACTTTTGAATACCTAAAAGGAGGCGTTGTCCGCAGATGGCACAATCGGACCTTCAGATCGGTGAAGTTGCCGCGCGAGCTGGCGTGAGCATTGATGCCGTGCGTTATTACGAACGTCGTCGATTGCTCCCGCGCGTCCACCGTACCGGCGGTGGTTTCCGTTTGTTCCCGCCAGAAACGGTCGAACGCATACGTTTTATCAAACAGG
>JBPCLZ010000216.1:0-5886 GCA_051002775.1 Pyrinomonadaceae bacterium
ATCCTCGCTTCCTTTTGGGCTTCTGCACGACGAGCAGATCGCCCGGCTTTACATTGAGCGCAGCGCAAACTGCTTCAAGGGTTTTCAAGTTGAGCAGTGAGACTTCATCCCGGCTCATCTGCCAGAGCGTTGCGTAGCGGACGCGTGTCTGCTTTGCCAGCCCATAAAGCGTTTGCCCGCGTTCTTCCAGAAGCTCGTTTAAGCGAATCTTGATCATGTCTTGGAGTATACGCCTTTCGTATAGCTACCGCAACTGTATAATCGAGTTAGTTTACTTCCGCTTGATTGTGCTAAGATGCGCTTAATTATGAAGCCGCCAAAACAGCCAAAGCGGGGCGTCTCGGAACCAGGCGGAGAGGAGCATCAGGTTTGGACTCTTCCCGTCCCTTCATCCAATAAGAAGGCTACGGCTAATATTCACGTCTCCGTAAACAGGGACCCGGGCGAGCCGGGCAGTCCGGAACCGCCGCCCGAATGGGCGCTAACCCTCAAGTTAGAACTCGGGATGCCGTCGGACTCAATATGGCGACGACTAGTGATGGTAGGTGCGCCTTTGGGCGACAAGTGGGGAGATTACAAGTTAGAACTCTTTGGAATGTTGGTTGATGCCTCTCCGACCAATGGTTACCCCTGGCCCGTCTGGCTTAATTCAGATCCGACCGGTGCTCCGATTGAAGTCGTACAGCTCTGGCGTCAGCGCGTGACTCACTCAACTTCGCCTCTCTATTCTGAAGTCTTGTGGCATCCTAAGCGCGGGCGAACGGCTTCAATCAAAGGACTTGAAGAGTCACATAGCAAAAGCGATCTTTTGTTAGCCTGGGCCGGATTAGAACTACTTCAAGAAATCGTTCATCAAGGGCGGCCGGTTGGCACTGTCCGGTTAACCGGGGAACAATTTAGGAGCCGCGCGGTTAAAGCCTATCGAGCATACGAAGAAATGCTTGGCGAGAGACCTCACGACGTAGATTTAGCAGAAAAGCTACTTATCAGCAGGGCCACACTCTATACATATATGGGCAATTATGAGTTTGACATGCACGCCATCGAAGAGGCCGCACAGTCGAAATAAAAATCGCCGCCTCTTTCTCTTCGTCTTCCCTTCTTCTCACCTTACCTCGCAAACAATTTTCAATTTTTAGACTTGTTTAGACGACTGTCTTGTTTGTTTCCGCTTTAATGCGCTCTGTTTAGTCCAAACGGAGGTTATGACAGCTATGTCTCGGTTACTAAAAGTCATCGAAGTGGCAGAGTTTTTAGGCGTAAAGAAGACCACAGTTTACGGTTTGACCCAAGCCGGTAAGTTGCCCGTTTTGGTGATCGGCGGTTCTCATTTTCGATATGACCCTGCCGATCTAGAGAAGTATGTCGCGAGCCGCAAAGACCCCGAGTTGGCCCATGCTGTAAGCGCAAAAAATCGAGAGGCGGGCATGCTCGGACAAGAGAAGCGGCAAGAGAAGCGGCAAGAGAAGCGGCGTGAAGCCAAGGCCGCCTAAAGAAAAGCAAAAGACAGAGCTAGACCCAAGTGAACTTTGGGCTCTGCTCTAATGTTGTGTTTTAGAAAAGACGAAAGGTGAACCGTTGGACACTCTAATTGAAAGATCTTTCCCGAGTCAAGCGCCGCTTCTCGTTATTGAACTAACGTGCACTAAGTGCAAAAAGGCGAAAAGTCGTCGCCGCGGTTATGTGGTTCAGATCGGCGATCGCTCTCATTTCTTGTGCGCCGCCTGTTTGGAATCTCTTGAGCATCAAGTAGAACTCGATTACCTAAAGGCGGGATGGGGAAGAGCATGAAGATTTCACTCTTCAATTCCAAGACTGATGTCGTGCCCGTCGAGGTAGAGCGCGGATGGCCTGAGATAGTAAGTAAGGCTCGAAGGCCTCCCATACGAAAAGAAAAAGACGGCGCATTGTGGTCCCCCGCTATCTTCAGTCCCGCACAACGACAACTCAAGAATGTCCAGCAAGTCTGCGCGCTCGTTATGGACTTTGACCACGAAGCAGAGTTTCAGCGAGAGCTGCAGCCCTGGCGAGCGCAAAGTTTTGTGGCCCATACCACGTTTAGCCACACGCCTGCCGCGCATCGTTTTCGTGTGATCGTTCCACTCAAGGAGTCAATACCCGCTGCCGACTTCCCACAGCTTTGGAAATGGGCTTCGAGTGTTTCAAAAGGAAAGATTGACGCAGCGGCAAGTGATGCCTCCCGAATGTATTACGTTCCGGGGAGACGTTCAGAGAATGACGAGTATCTATTTGAGGCAAATGAGGGCGAGATACTTGATTGGCGCAAACTAAATTTGCCGACGTTGGGCCAGCCGTTAACCCGTGCTGTTATTTCGGAGAACGGACACGCAAAAAAAGTGGATGAGCTGATTCGCGCTGCCGCGAGAGCGTCAAACGGACAAGAGACTATTGCTTTACTCGGCGGTGATACGTCTGCTTTTGGCGGCGATGAGTCGCGAGCGGATCTCGCCTTGGCCAATCGACTCGCATTTTATAGTGGTCCAGATTCCTCACTGCTTGAATTGATGATGCGTCGCTCGCGCTTAGAACGTCCCAAATGGCACGAGAAGCATTATGGGGACGGTCGGACGTACCTGCAGGGCGTCATTGATAAGGCGCTGTCCAATCGCGCGGAGTTCTACTCGAACGGCAACGGACGCAAGCAAGTAACGCAGTTAAGAATAGATAAAGAAGAGGAATGGGAACCGCCTGCCGCCTTTTATCAATACGACCTTCCGGAATTTCCTTTCAGCGAATTGCCTGAAGTGATTCAGCCTTTCGTGCGCGGGTTAGCACGCGAAACTCAGACGGCCCTCGATCTAACTGCCGTGCTGGCGATAGCAGTTAGCGCCGGGGCCATAGGCGGACACGTGCGCGTACAGGCACGTAAAGGCTGGGATGAACCGACGAACATTTATGCTTTGGTTGTTCTGGGCCCAGGAAATCGTAAGAGCGCCGCGTTTAGCGAAGTGTGTGAGCCCCTCGAAGAAGTTGAAAGAGATCTCGTAGCAGCGAAGCGCGATGAAATCGCAAGGGCAGCAAGTGAGTATCGGATGCTGGAATCCCGAAAAGAGAAACTGGAAAAACAGGCTGCACAAACGGATAACTTCGAAGAGCGTAGGAGCAAAGCAGCAGAAGCGATTGCGGTTGCTCAACAACTCGCTTCTGCGATCGTTCCAGTTACTCCTCGCTTAATAGTCTCCGACGTTACGGTCGAAACCCTGGCGACGCTGTTAACGGCGCATGAGGGCCGCATGTGCCTGCTGTCAGCGGAGGGCGATCTTTTTGATTCAGTCGCGGGCCGATACAGTAATGGTACGCCGAACTTTGATGTGATTCTGAAGGGCCACTGCGGAGACACGCTGCGCGTGGATCGTCGCGGACGTTCTGAGTACGTCCAGCACCCCGCGCTGACTATTGGTTTGACAGTTCAGCCGGACGTTATTCGAGGTCTCGTAGAAAGGCCGAGCTTTAGAGCGCGCGGGCTCTTAGGCAGATTCCTTTATAGCTTGCCGCCCAGCACGATCGGTCGCCGGCAGATTGCTCCAGAGCCACTAAGCGATCAGGATCGTCAAAGCTTTAGGCGGACTGTCAAAGCGTTAGCGCAGATTGAGCCACTGACAGACCACAATGCGCGCCCTGTGCCGCGAATGCTTTACCTCACAGCCGACGCTAATAACCTTCTCAAAGAATTCGAGCGAGAACTTGAGCCTAAGCTAGCTGACGACTCCGAGCTGGGAACGATGGCGGACTGGGCAGGCAAGCTCTCAGGAGCGGTTCTCAGACTAGCGGCAATTCTGTGGTTGATAGACAACGCCGAAAAGCTAACGCCCTGGCCCGACAAGATCAGCGTTGAAACCATGAACAGCGCGATCGAGATCGGACGCTATCTAACGGGCCACGCACGTGCGGCGTTCGCCGAAATGGGGGCTGACGAACAACTCGAAAACGCCAAACGGCTACTCCGCTGGATCGAAAGAACAGAGACGCCTAAGTTTACCCGGCGAGAAGCTCACCAAGCACACAGGGCGCGATTCAAGACTGTTGATGAAATTGATCCGGCGCTCGACTTGCTTGAGTCACATAATTACATTCGCCCACAAATAGATCGCAACCAAGAACGCCGTCCTGGCCGCAAAGCAAGCCAGGCATACGACGTTAATCCGTTTGTCTTCGCCGCTGTAAAGACTGATACCAATACCGCTGAGCAAGGTGAGTGCGAGGAAGAGGCGATCCCGAGCTTTGATGAAACCATGCCGGACGATCTAACTATCCCGGCGAGCGTGCCGAAGACTGCGGAAGCAATCGACGCGTGCATTGACGAACAGCGCAGAAAGAGAGCGGTATGAGTTTTGAAAACGCGCGCGCGCGCCCGTTTTGGTCCGCTGTGACTCGTGGACTCCGCGAGCGGGGTCTGAGTCCGATCCCGGCGAACATGGCGGGCCAATTTAACAAACAGTAGTTGAAAAGTTAGAAGGAGGAAGGTAATGAGTAAAAATCTTCTAAAGGATCAGATTGATGGGCTGCGCGGTTCGGTAGTCGCAGACATTATGGAAATAACGGGGCTTGGCGAGCGTAAGGTCCGCGGGCTGGTAGGAAGCGTTGAGAATGGGGCAGGGCAAAAGGTTCGCCAAATGATCGTCAGTTCCGCACTTGGACTTACGGAGTACCTACCGCAGGGCGAACAGCGTGACCCGCTAGGCTCGTTTCCATTTGGAGGTCGCGCCGATATTGGCAATCTCCCTTGGAATAGGTCGCTTCGAGTTGACCGTAACAACATACCTTTGGGTTACCTGGCTCGCCGGGAATCTCTACATCTTGAAACTCCCCGAGAACCCTTGGACGTTACTGTTTATCGGATTTTAAGTTTTTATTTATCCGAACGAACACGTCTTATTCTGAAAGCAAAAGAAGTGGACCAGGAAATTGAAATTGCTCGTCGGCGGTTGGCCCGTTTGGTCCAGGCCGCATAGTAGGAGGAACGCACAATGAAAAAAGTTGAACGCAAGTTCATTGATCTTAAAGAGCTTAAAATGACATCCAATGGCCCAGGGACAATCGAAGGCTACCGCAGTGTATTTGCGATCGATGAAGGTGGCGACCTGATCGTCCCCGGCGCATTTAAGGATTCGATTCCTGAATATTTATCTTCCGGATTCAGCGCACACAGCCATTCCTGGGGGTTTGATCAAGCGGTTGGTTTCCCGCTAACGGCAAAAGAGGATGCTCATGGTTTGTGGGTTAAGTCTCAGTTCCACTCGACACCCGATGCCCAAAGTATTCGTACAAAGGCGCGTGAACGAATGGAGGCCGGTAAGCAGGTGGGTTTCTCCTTTGGGTATTCAGTCGATGACTACGAGTTTATTTCGGCAAAAGATTACGACATCAAGCTGCCTCTATATGTTAAGTCCGAACGCATGGAGTATAACTTGGCCCAGGCGCGCCGGTTTCCGCAAATTCGATTGCTGAAAAAAGTGTCCATTATTGAAGATTCATTAGTCACCGCGCCGATGAATAAGCTCGCAACCGCTACAGCCATTAAGGGTCGCTCAAAGCACAATATCTCGCGCCTTGAAATTAACAGCATTCGCATACGCAACCGTGCGTTAGAGGTTCTAGCTCTAGAGATTACTCCCGGGCGATCTGCGATTCTCGCAAGAGCGAGACGTGCGCTTTGCGGTCTGTGAAGGATGGATGGTTAAATGGCTGAAAATTTAGAACTGCTTTTCAAATTACGCGGAGACAGTGCAGGCGCGAAGACTGCGATTTCAGAGACGCGCGCCGCGGTTGCTCAACTGCGCTCACAGTTTGGTGGTGAGCTGGGCCAGATGCAGCGAGTGTCTACTGTAGCACTGGGCCAGGTTACGCAAAGCCTCGCACAAGTCG